>JANOGZ010000989.1:0-3014 GCA_031406255.1 Pyrinomonadaceae bacterium
GCTGCCAGCGCAGAGAACACGGCCGAACGATATCAAACACGTGTCGGGGAGGTGGAGCGTGGCAAACCAGGAGCCGCTATGGGAAGCAGATGATCAGGTCGCCCGGTTGGCCGAATTGACGAGCATCGAGCCCGACTTGAAGGAAGCGCCGCTCCGCCGAGATGTGCGCTCGCTCGGTCGCCTGCTCGGCCAGGTTCTCAAAGAGCAGGTCGGAGATGGACTGTTCAATGCGGTCGAAGAATTACGTCAACTGACGATCCGCGAGCGTGAGCGCGCCGAGCAACAGGGGCAGCAGGCCGGGAACGTTAATCCTTCGGATGATGAAACGGATTCGATGGAGCGCGCCCGACGGATCGTCAGCGATATGACGCTCGCGGAAGCCTACCAGATGACCAAAGCCTTCGCGATCTATTTCGAGCTGACTAACCTGGCCGAGACAAATCACCGTAAGCGGCGGCGCCGCGCGGCCCAGCTCGCGCCGGAGAATTATCCGGTGCCGGCCGGCACGTTTCGCGGCACCCTCCGGCGCATGCGCGAAGCGGGCATCGAGCAGGAGGAGGCCCTTCGCTGGCTGCGGCAGATTGAAGTGATCCCGGTTTTTACGGCGCATCCGACGGAAGTCGCGCGGCGCACCGTCCTCTTCAAGCGCCGCCGCATCGCCCGGGAACTCGAACGGCTCGACGGGCTGCCGCTCAGCGACCGGGCGGCGGCGCGCTCGGAAGAGATCATCGCCGCCGAGATTACCGCTCTCTGGCAGACGGACGAGGTGCGCCGCCAGCGCCCGACGGTGCATGATGAAATCGAGATGGGACTCGATTACTACCCGACGTGCCTGATCGATACGGCGCCCGTCCTTTATGAAGAGATCGCTGACGCCTTTCGCGTGACTTATCCGGCCAGCGATCTACGCGCGGGGGACCTGCCGACTTTCCTGCGCTTCGGTTCCTGGATCGGCGGCGACCGGGACGGCAACCCCTTCGTCACACCCGATTCAATGCGTGATGCGCTGCGGCTGGCGCGCCAGACAATTCTCGATCATTACATCTACACGACAGAAGAATTGCTGGAGCGTCTCAGCCCTTCGACGCATCAGGCCGCCCCCTCCGCCGCGCTCACCGCCGCGCTGGAACGCTATGCGGCGACTATTCCCGCCGCTGATCCGGGAACCCGCACACAGGCTCCCACGGAAGTCTACCGACGCTATCTCGCCTATCTCGCGTATCGCCTGCGGGCGGCGCACGACGAGCCGACGCACCCGGACGCCTACAGAGACGCGGACGCTTTTACCGCTGATCTTCGCCTTTTGCACGAGAGCCTGACCGAGGGCGGCGGGGAGCGCCTCGCGCGCCTGTGGCTCGATCCGCTGCTCAGGCAGGTAGACACTTTCGGCTTTCACTTGCATACGCTCGATACGAGGCAGCATGCGCGCGTGCACGCGCGGGCCATCGCGGAACTCGCCGGCGGGGCGAAGCTCGCGCGTAGTAATGACGACGCGCGCCCTTCCATCGAGTTGCTCGCTTCGCCATCAGCGGAGACCGCCGATGTGCTCGACGCGCTGCGCGCCGTGGCCGAACTGAAGCGCGCTTATCCTCCCGGAGCGATCCGCGCGCACGTCATCAGCGGCGCGCGAAGCGCCGCAGACGTGTTTTCGCTTGTCTGGCTGGCGGGGCTGTGCGGCGTCGGTGTCGCCGCCTCCGCAGGGCATGACGACCCGGGAGTGATGCCCGTCCCGCTCTTCGAGTCGATTGAAGATTTGCGCAATTGCCCGGAGGTGTGTCGCACGCTCTGGACTTCGCCCGGCTATCAGCCGCTCCTCGAATCGTGGGGGCGTCGCCAGGAGATCATGCTCGGATATTCCGATTCGAACAAAGATGGCGGAATGCTGACCAGCACCTGGGAAATCTACAAAGCCCACCGCGCCCTTCATCAGGTGGCCGGGGAGTGCGGCGTTCGGCTGCGCCTTTTTCACGGTCGCGGCGGCACGGTCGGACGCGGCGGCGGACCGACGCATCATGCGATCGTCGCGCAACCGGACGGAGCCTTTACGGGGTCGATCAAGATCACGGAGCAGGGCGAGGTGCTCAACTGGAAATATTCCGATCCGGTGCTGGCCGAACGAAATCTCGAATTGATGATCGCCGCTTCGCTCGAAGCTTTAACCAGGCCGGGGCAGCCGCCGAGAAGCGCAGCGCTGGGCGAGTGGGAAACGGCAATGGAGACGATGTCACGCGACGCCTTCGGTTTTTACCGCGAGAAGATCGTGGAGAACGCCGACATCGTGCCTTATTTCGAGGAGGCGACGCCCGTCCTGGAATTGGAGCATGCCAAGATCGGCTCGCGCCCGGCGCGCCGCAGCGAGCAGCGCGGCTTGCAGGACCTGCGCGCCATTCCGTGGGTCTTCGGCTGGATGCAGAGCCGTCATGTGCTGCCCGCCTGGTTCGGCATCGGGTATGCGCTCGAACGCTTCGCCGATACAAGTGCGGGCGGGGAAACTTTGCTCCGCAGAATGATCAGCGATTTCCCGCTCTTCTCTAACCTGATCGGCGATGTCGAGATCGGACTGGCGAAAGCCGATCTTTCGATCGCGCGCAAATATGCCGATCTCGTCACGGACGGGCGGGTGCGCGAGCACGTCTTTGAAATGATCGTCGAGGAGTTCGGGCGGACGCGGCGGGTGGTGCTCCGCATCAGCAACCAGTCGCATCTGCTCCAGAATAATCCGGTGCTGGCCCGTTCGATTCGCCTGCGTAATCCTTATGTTGACCCGATTAGTCTCATCCAGGTCGCACTGCTCCGGCGCAAGCGCGCCGGAGCAGTGAGCGAGGAATTGAATTACGCCCTCGCCGCCACGATCAACGGTATTTCGGCGGGCCTGCGAAACACTGGCTGATGAGAAATCTACCGCGCCGAGAGGCGGCGATCAGGGATTCGCCGGAGCCGGCCGTCGGCTTAATCGTCCGGTGGTTTATCTATGGCTGGTAAAAGCGACGGGCCGCATGTGCGCCTCGCTCGCG
>JANOGZ010000999.1:0-2788 GCA_031406255.1 Pyrinomonadaceae bacterium
CCCCGGTGCGCAGGGTATCGCCATCGAGACTCCCACGCTCGATGGCGACAATACGCTCGGCGGGGATGAAGACACGACCGAGAACCCCTAGGTCCTCAACTCCGGCTATTGAGCACCATCAATACTTCGGCACGACCCGCCAGAGCCTCTCCTCATGTTTGATCAGGCGGAAGCGAACGGATGTCCCTTCCTTATAGCGGTTCTCAATCGAGTGCGACCCGCGTTGAGAGTCCACGCTTTAGCGTGGTTGTGATAACAGCGTGAAGGCTGGACTCTAAAGGAGTCGCCCTGATCTGCCTGCCGCTATAATACCGGATAACCGATCAAGTTAATCTTTCTTGAAGAAGCGGAATGTAAACCCGAGCGTTACGGTGAGCGGATATCCGGGTGTGCCGTGCAGGCGCGATACCACGCGGTCGCCCGGACGCAGGCGCGACTCGAAGGAGTTCTGCGTCTCGAAGTATCGTTTGTTGGTGATGTTATCCAGCGAGAGATTGAAGTCAACCGAGCGATAGGTTTGACATCAATGAAACAAGCCGTCAACCCAGCCGATCTCATAAACCATAAAGAGACCGAAGCCCAGACTGAAGAGTCCGGCGAGGGCACGAACGGCGAGATTGGCGCGCGAGAAGCGTGTGGCAGTGAGTTGAAGCGGCAGACCGATCAGCGCGCTCATCACCATCATCCCGCCGATCGAGCCGATGCCGAAGACGGCGATATAGGCGAAGGCGGTGAGCGGCGAAGAGATGCTCGAGAGCACCAGCAGCATCAGCGCCGCGCTGCCGGCGAGCCCGTGAATCATTCCGATGGCGAGCGGGCGGGCGCTGCTCAGGCGCAAGCCATGATGCGTTTCAGCCTCCGCCGCTTCAGACTCCTCGCCATGAATGTGCGGGTGAACGTGCGTCCGGCCGCCATGGCGATGCTCGTGAAAGTGGAGGCGGCCGCCGCGCCAGAGTTTCCGGAGGGCGTTGATGCCGAGCCCAACGAGCATCAGGCCGACGCAAAATTCGAGACCGAGCGCTGTTTTTTCGCTGATCTCGATGCGCAGCATGATCACCACGACTCCCGCGGCCAGCAGCGAGATGGTGTGACCGACACCCCACAGGCCGCCGACCAGCGAGGCGCTGAGGATGCTTTTGCGCTCGCTCGCGATGGCGGAAACGGCCGCCAGATGATCGGCTTCAACAGCGTGCTTGAGTCCGAGCGCGAAACCGAGGCCGAGCACCGAACTGCTCGCCAGCCAGCCCTTTTGCAGGGTTGGCCCGACCCCGAGCAGAAGCACATTGAGTCCGGCCGAGAAGTTTACGCCCGCCTGTCCCAGCGCTTCGTAACAGATCACGGCGCCCGCGCACGTGATGACCAGCGCGCTGAATACCGGCATCACGCGCACGAGGCGACCGGAGGCGAACGGGCGCTCGATAAAACGCCGCGCGTAGACGAACAGCAGGCCGATGCCCGTCAACACGCTCGCCAGCCCGACGCTGAAGGCGACGACCAGCAGCAGGCCATAGCCGACACGATGTAGCGAGATCGCCGAAAGGAGGACGACGAGCGCCGAAGGGCATGGCAACAGGCCGCCGGAGATGCCGAGCGCCAGCAGGCTGCGCCATGTGACCGGCGCGCCATCCGTCCCCGGCGGGAGATGCGTGTGCATCTGTCCGCCGTGCGAGTGGGGCGCGAACGCGTCGACCGGATGAACGTGCGGCTCGCCCGCGTCGTGATGATGATGCGTACCTTCGTCGTGCGAATGGTCGTGTGAATGGTCGTGGCCATGACTATGATCATGGCTGTGCTCGTGGTGGTCGTGCGTGTGTGAGTGATGCGCGAGCGTGTGGCCGGCCGGAGCCGTGAACCCGAGCGCGGCGCCGAGACGCTTGAAGAGTAGGCTCACGCCGATCGTTAAAACGATCGCCCCGGAGACAAGACTCATGATGGGAAACAGCCGTTCGGGAAGGATATACTGGGCAGCGAAGAGCGTGACGAGGCCGAGCGCAAAGACGCCGGCCGTGTGCGTGATGGTGACGGTCAAACCGAGAAAAGCCGCGTGGCGCGCGGTACCCCGCGAGCCGACGAGGTAGGCGGCGACAATGGTCTTACCGTGGCCGGGCGAGAGCGCATGAAGGCCGCCCAGCACGATCGCGAGGAGGAGTCCGAAAAGCGCGATACTGACGGTTAACTCCGGCGCCGCGATCAACTCCGTGAGGCGGTCGCGCGCGGCGGCGACTTTGCGTCCATTGCGCGTCAGAAGGGGCGCGGTGCCCGCCGGAATCGCGCCGCGCGTAAAAGACACTTCGGCGACACGCTCATTGAGCGGAGCGGCGAGCATGTCTTCCGGGTAAGCCTTGAGCTCATCGGTGATCCCGGTGCCGTACGCCGAACTATCAAAGAGCGCCATGCCCGCCTCCGACGACAACACTACTTCGTGCCATCCGACGCGTCCGCGATGGTTCGTGTCTTCGAATCGCAGGCGGCGCGTCGTCGCGCCCGCCGATTGTGCCGGAGGCACGACCGATTGAAAGTCGCACTCGATGCGCAGGGTCGCCAGACCTCCCATCCCCGGCGGCAGGCTGATCTGTCTGGCAGCAACGCGCAGCGGAAGACGCGCCCCATCAACCGTGAGGACGATGCCCGCGGCGTAATCTTCAGCCGCGCGCGCCGCAAAAGCGTCGAGCTCGGCTGGCGATGGTGCACCGTTCCCCTCGGCGGTTAACTACTGTAGCTCCTGAAAAGCAGCGATCTCCCCCATAACAACCACGTAACGAATGCCGATGCGCGCGCCGTCGATTTT
>JANOGZ010001033.1:0-1201 GCA_031406255.1 Pyrinomonadaceae bacterium
TCAATTAAACCTTGATTTTAATGCCGCTCACCTTCACGACGGTGCGCTCGAATATGTCTTCCTTCTTTAAATCAACAATCGAGCCATCGGGCTTGATCGTGCGCCCGGCGATATCCTTGATCTTGATTTCGCGGTCGCCCACTTTGCCGAACTGGATATCAACACGGCTCTGCGTTTCGCGGCCGCGCTCGGTGAATATCTTGATGCGGAGGTAATGCGTCAGCACCGTGCGCGGCGTGCTTCCCTCCAACTCATCCGCCACGCGCACCTCCCAGAAGAGGGCTTCCGCATCGGCGTCTTTTTCGACGACCGGCTCTTTCAACGTCAGGTGCGCCGGCTCGATCGGCCGCCATTCCTTCCAGTCGTCTCCGGCCGCGAGAGCCGTCGCGGCGCAGAATATGGTGAGAAGACAAAACAGTACGAGAGATAGAGACATTCGTAGTATGTGAGGGTAAATCATCGCGCGTCGGCCTTTCGCTGGGGGATAGTCGGATCAAGCTATCGCCCGGTAAGTTGTGAGTCGAAAAAAGTGTAGTCCAGCATCGCTCGCGAGGAGGATAAGGCGGGCGGCATTTTATGCCAGCCAAGCTAAGCTTGGCAAGCGTCAGTTTTATGCAGATAAAAACGAAGGGTGAAATAGCGGTCACCACCCACTTCTCTTGTCAGGCCGGGAGGCGCCGCCACGCCACCGTTTGCCATCACTGCACATGCACCCACCTATGTCTCAAGCCTTCTGCCGGGTAGCGCTGGCGGAAAATATTCGGGCCATCTCCGGTCAACAAGCTGCGCGATATCGGGGCGCACGATCAATTCATCCGGATATCCGGGCTTCATCCGCGCATCTATTACAACCGGCGCGCTGTACGCGAGATGGTGACGATGAACCCGCGTCGCGGCCGCATAAATATCTGAAGCCGGCTCGAACCGCGTCCACGTCGCCCACAGAAAATCCGCCGTCGCGCGCGCCACGCTCGCGTCCGTATGTAGCACGACGAGCGGCCAGTCGGCGAATGCCGCGTCACGTGCGAGGCGCGCCGCCTGATCCTGCTCCTCAGCGTAAGGCAGCCCTTCAAGGACGAGGCAGCCACCACAGAAGACCTCCGCGCGCGATACTCCCCGCGGCAACGTATCGGGCGAACAGCTGCTCGATCCGGGGTTTATCCCTTCGGTCGTCGGCGCGCTCAGCTCCAGCGGATTGCAT
>JANOGZ010001063.1:0-13085 GCA_031406255.1 Pyrinomonadaceae bacterium
AGTTTTGAAGCGAACGTTGATCCCGGGATCGGCGACGACGAGCAGCCGCCGTGTGTCAAGATAAGGGATGCTCGAAGGTGTGTAGGCGAGCACGTAGCGATCTTTGCGCAGCTCATCGCAGATGCTTTTAGCCGCTTCACCCGGCTCATTGACGGAGAGGATGCGACCGCCCGTGCCTTCTGTAAGCTTCTGGATGACCTGAGCCGGTTTCGGTTTGTCGCGGCGGAGCGCGCCGCCCGTCCGGTCTGGAATCTGCAGCGCATAGACGGTGACGTCCTGCACTTGAAGTTCGGCGAGGATGTCTGTGAAGCGCGTCTTGCTACCGCGATCGAGCCCATCGCTGACGAGAACGACCACCTGCTTACGCGACGCGCCGGCGAACGGACGCAGGGCCTCATCAATCACCGCGTTCAGAGCATCGAATAAGCGCGGCTCGCCGCGCTTGCGGAAGCTCGGCAGTCCGGCTTCAACTTTCTTGGCGTCATCCGTCCAGTCAACGACGATCTCGGCCTGCTCGTCATAACCGACGACCAACACTTGATCGCCTTCGTAAATCTCGTAAGCGAATTCGCGCGTCGCCTGCGTTAACTTCTCCACATCCGAACGCAGCGAAAGCGAGTTGTCGACGAGCAGCACGATCCGCGCGGGGCTCGGATCCGGCGAGAAGCTTTGAATCGCCTGCTCGATGCCGCCATCATAGAAGGCGATTTCCTTCGCCGTGATCGTGCCGCCCGCGCCGCCCTCGCGCGTCGCCGAGACGTTGAGTATCGCGCCACGCGCGCCGGCCGGGGCAGTCGCCGCGCGGCGTCCAGCCTGACCTGCCGCGAGCCCGCCCAGTGCGCTGAGCAAAAGCGGCAACACCAACAGGGCTCGCGAGGAGCGGGCGCGTCTGGTCTGCTGAAGAGATGAGATCATTCTTTGCTCGCCCGCGGGGTGGTTGACGATTTATCCTTTTTTGTAGTCTCGCTGCTCGTTGCGGCGCTTTCCGTCGTCGACGCGGCTTCGCTGCTCTTTTTCTCCTTGCCGTCTTTAGCATCCCCGCGTGTCGACGCGGCTTCGCTGCTCTTCTCCTTGCCGTCTTTAGCATCCCCGCGTTTGGCCGCGTAATCCGTGACGTACCAGCCGGAACCCTTCAATTGAAAACTTGTTTGCGACCACTCTTTCTCCAACTTGCCGCCACACTTGCGGCAGCGCGTGAGTGGCTTATCCGTCCCCTTCTGGATGATCTCGATGTGCGCTTTGCATTTCTGACAGCTGTATTCGTAGATCGGCATAATGTTTCTGTGGCTTCTCCAAAAAAAATTCACGTGAGCGAAAAAAACTCTCCGGTGAATTATACGAAAGCGTCTCCGCCGCGTGCAACCGGATTAAACCTTTGATGCGCGCCAGCGATTCGAGCGCCGCCGGAGGCTAAAAAAATTCCTCGAGAAATCGTCTTTTTTGTACCCCTTCAGTACGCCGAACCGCCCCAAACGGGGTGAAAATAGCGTTCAGGATGAACGCTCGGCGTTGAAAGCACTGTCATATCAACTGCTTGCGTCCGCCCGAATTAAATACATACAGATAAAGGACTTAATTGAATATATTTCATGCGCTCGGAGCAACTGCCGCTGCCCTCTAGCCATCTTAGACACGGTTTCGATAACACTGCTCTTTGCAGATCGTTTCCACCATGCGTAGCCCCCAAACTCTTGCATCGCTCGCATACCTCGCATACGGATGCAACTGATGCTGGCCCGATACAGTAAGGCCACTAGCTCACATGGAGAACGAAGTACATGTCCTTAACCCGGTTAGTTCCCCGGTCGCGCTCTTTTAAATTTGTTCCCTTTGCCTTAGTCGCGATTTTCCTTTTCGCCAATTTTACAGGCATCTCTTTCAACCTCGCTTTTGCGCCGAACGTGCAGGCGCGAGCCGTCGGCAACGATGCGGTGGATGCGGCTGATATGGATGCGGATTTCATCCCGGCTGACATTCCGTCATCCGGCGATCCCGAAGTTGATCAGATAATCTTTCGCGCCGGCGAGCGTCATGGAGTCGATCCGCGCTTGATTCATGCCGTGATCTGGCAGGAATCGAAATACAAGCCGCGCGCCGAATCACACAAAGGCGCGCAGGGCCTGATGCAGTTGATGCCGGCCACCGCGAGCCGCTTCAAGTGCGACAACACCGCTGACCCGAACGAGAACGTCGAGGCCGGCACCAAATACCTGCGCTGGTTGTTGAAGAGATTCGAGGGCAATATCGCGCTCGCGCTGGCTGGATATAACGCCGGTGAAGGCTCGGTTGATAAGTATGACGGCGTGCCGCCCTACAACGAAACGCAAAACTACGTCCGCATCATTACCGGCCGCTACGGCAAAATGTTCCATCCCATCCTGACGCCTGAGGAGGCCCGCGACGAGTTTCGGCTGCAGGCCCCGGAGATCGCACAGCTTCAGGTACGGTAAAAGGTAGCGGGTCCCCCCCGCCGCTGACCGTCTTTCTCCCACCTCCCGCCTCAAGATTAAATAGCGCGCGCTCCGGTTCCTGCTTGGCAACCGGGCGCGCGCTTCGTTATGATAAGACGCTGCCTGTCAAATGCCTTCAGCGGGCGCGCGAACAGAAGCATTCTCCCCGGCGACTTTTGCGCGCACGAAATGTTGTTAGGAGTAGTCTTTAAAGATCTCACGATCTCTACCTTTGCCTATGTCTACTACCGTGCAATCGCTCTCGCTCGAACGCAAGATCAAAATGCACGAAGCGCGTGAAGCGATCATCAATCGCCTCGCGCCGAATATTCATTCCGAGATTGATCTGGACAAATTCCTGCGCGCCATCGTCGCCGAGCTTGGCCGGATGATGAACGTTGATCGCTGCGACGTGCTGCAGCTGGCGTCGGAAGGCGAGCTTCGCATCAGCCACGAATGGCGCGCCTCTGACGGCGTACCGTCGAGTCTGGGCACGTCTATTCCTGTCGGTCTCAAACAACTCGCCGAGCATGTCGACCTCGCGCAGCCGATCCGGCTCGACGATACGGCAGCGCCCGGACTCGATCCGCAGGTGCGTTTCCTCGCCGCGAGCCTCGGCACGCGTTCGCTGCTGGTCGTGCCCGTCGTGCTGGCCGGCGATGTGTTGGGCCTGGTCGGGATGCACACCACGCGCGCGCCGCGGCTGTGGCTCGACGAGGAAGTTTCCTTTCTTCAATCCATCGCCAGACAGATCGCCGTCGGCTACCAGTACGCGCGGCTCTTCACGGATAAGCAGAAAGAGGCTGATCGCACACGTGCGCTGCTGGAGATCGCTAATACGCTGAACGCGCGTTCGGATTTTGGCGAGGTCACGTCGCTCGTCCTGGAGCGCGCCGTGGCGCTCGTCGGCGCTGACTACTGCGCGCTCGGCGTGGTCGAGCCTTCCGGTAAAGCGATAACTCTCGCCGCTTTTAAAGCCGCGCCGCACGCGGCGACCGAAGGCGTGCGCGGGCTGATCGAAGCGCATGGTCAGTCGGTTGATATTACAGAGGTGCCGCAGCTGGTGGATTTACTGGCGGAAGGCAAGACCCTGCGCCTGCTCGAAGCGCATCTGCCTCCGCCCGCGCGTCTTATTTTCAACTCTACTCTCAACGGTCGCGCGGCGCTTGTCGCGCCGGTGCGGATCGGCGAACAGACCTTCGGTCTGCTCGGTCTCGTGTGGAGCGAAGCGCGCGAGGAATTCGATGACCATGAGATCGCGCTCGTCGAGGGCATCGCCATTCAAATCGGGACGGCGCTCGAACGCGACCAACTGTCGGCGGAGGTGATGCGCCTGCGCAGCGTTCTCCATGAGCGCCACGCCGAGGATCGCATCATCGGTCAAACCTCAGCCATCCGGCGCGCCATCGAGCTCGCGCTCAACGTGGCGGATACGCAGACGTCTGTTCTCATTCAGGGTGAATCCGGCACCGGCAAAGAGCTTATCGCCAACCTGATTCATTACAATTCGCAACGCAAGGCTCGTCCTTATATCAAGCTCAACTGCGGCGCGATCCCCGAGACGCTTCTCGAATCCGAACTGTTCGGTCATGAGCGGGGCGCTTTTACGGATGCGCGCGCGCGGCGGTGCGGGCGGTTCGAGGAGGCCGATGGTGGGACGCTGTTTCTCGATGAGATCGGCGAGATGAGCCTGTCGGCGCAGGTCCGTCTGCTGCGCGTCCTGCAGGATGGAGAGTTCACGCGCGTCGGCGGCAGCGAAGTGCTGAAGGGGGATGTGCGCGTCCTCGCCGCCTCGAACGTCGATCTCGAACGCGCGGTCGAGCTGGGCACATTTCGGCGCGACCTCTTTTACCGGCTCTCCGTTTTTCCGATCCGCCTGCCGGCGCTGCGTGAGCGGGCGGGCGACATTCATCCGCTCGTCATACACTTTCTCGAACACTATAAACAGAAGACGGGACGATTTATCTCCGGCATCAGCCGCCCCGCGCTGCAGGCGCTGATCACCTACGAATGGCCCGGCAATGTTCGTGAGCTGGAGAACGCCATCGAGCGCGCCGTGATCATCGCTTCGGGTCGGCAGATCGAGCTGGATGATCTTCCGGAAACGATCAGTCGCATCGTACGCGAGGAACGAGCGCGCTCGCGCGGCGAAAGAGAGCGCGCGGCACAGGAAGGGCGGCAGATCAAGTTGGAGATAGAGGTGCCTGCTCCGATCGATGAAATCGAGCGCCGCGCCATCGAGGCGACGCTCGATTACACACACGGTGACAAGACGCGCGCCGCACGCGCGCTCGGCATCGGCCGCAAAACCCTCTACCGTAAATTGCAGCGTTATGACGGGGCGGCCACCGAAGTCGCCGATGACCACTAACGGAGCGTCCAGCGCCTTTGGCGCGCTCGTCAAAACATCCTCCAAATCCTGCCATTTTCTTGCGCCGCTTCGCACGCTTTTGTTATAGTTTCAGCGCCGGAAAGCTATATTTATCTCTTGATTAAAAGCAGCGAAGCAGGAGGCTTTCAACTTCAGAGGAAGAAAACATGATGCAAAAACAACCTGTCAGAGTAAGAGCCCGCGAGGCGGAGCCGGGGCTTTCGACGCAGCTCACCTGCTTTGTGCTCGGCGGTACCATCGGCGCGATCATCGCCCTGCTGCTCGCGCCGAAATCCGGACGCGAGCTACGGGGCGATATCGCCGATGCGACGCGCAAAGGCGTCGATCGGACGCGTGAAACGGCGACGCAGCTGGGCTCCAAAGCGGGCGAGTATTATGATGTGGCGGCAAACAAGGCCGGCGAGTTCGCCGGCGCCGCACGCGAAGCCGCGACGCGCCGGGGCGAGCACCTGTCGGCCGCGATCGAGGCGGGCAAACAAGCCTATACGGAAGAGAAACGCCGGACCGAAATGCCTGAACTGACCGAGCCGCGGCCAACCTACTAGCGTCCGGCTCGCATGAAGACCCGCGAGAGCGCTTTTTGTTTTTCAGATTTTTCCCGGTGAGTGTTGATTTGAAACACAAATCGCAACGTTGACGTCTATAACCGCGAAACTCTTATGACCTCGTTAGCGCTACAAATGAGCATTGATGATCCGGCCTTCTGGGTAATGGTGATCGTCGCCGGCTCATTCGTCGTGATCGCCATCGCGATGATCATCGTCGCGATCGTCGTGAGCCGCATCGTCCGCACCGTCGGGGATCTGGAAAAGCGCGTCGAGCCACTGATGGAGCGCGTCGGCGCGCTGACCGAACAGGTCCGACTGATCGCCGCGCAGGGCCGCGAGGTCGCCGAGCAGGTCAATCAGATGTCCGGCTATCTCTCGACGGCGACGATGCACTTCTCCGAATCGATGGTGATTGTTAAAGATGAGGTGCGTGAGTTGAAGCAGATCGTCGGATTTACGGCCGAGACGGCGCGGGATAAAGTCGAACTCGTGAGCCGTACGATAGATCAGACGAACCGGCAGTTTTCCGCGACGACCACCTTCATTCAAACGAAGGTGCTCGAGCCGGCGCGCGAGATCGCGGCGATTATGGCGGGGGTCCGGCGCGGTCTGGAAGTGCTGGTCGCCCCCCCACCAAAACCGATTGACCAGACTTACGGAGAGGACGAGATGTTTATCGGTTAAATCGACTCTCGAACGCCCGCGAGTGCGCGCGCATCATCGTCTCCTCAAGTGAGCATGATGCGCGCGCTTTTTCATGTCGGCACGCGCCGCCTGCAGATGCGTACCGGACGTGAAAGCTTCCGGCCTCTCTCCGGTGTCGATGCGCGAGCGTCGGCCAGTTTTGATTTGCCGCGCGGGTGCGTTAGTATTGCTGATTCTCGGAAGCAGCGCGCGAGTGACCCCTATCTTTTGTATGCCGCCGTAGAGCCGGCGCGCGCCGCGGTAGTAGTGTCGAGGGTGAACCCTTTTTATGTCCACAGAAACGCCGCTTGATCTGAAAAAGACCGTCAACCTGCCGAAGACCGCGTTCGCGCAGAAAGCGAATCTCGCGCAGATGGAGCCCGCGCGGCTCAGGAAGTGGGCCGCGATAGACCTCTACGGGCTGATCCGCGAGGCGCGCCGCGGCCGAGAGAAGTTTATCCTTCACGATGGCCCGCCCTATGCCAACTCGGATATTCATATCGGCACCGCGCTCAACAAAATCCTCAAAGACTTCGTCGTCAAATCGCGGACGATGATGAATTACGACGCGCCGTATGTGCCCGGCTACGACTGTCATGGTCTGCCGATCGAACTCTACGTGGATAAAAAGCTCGGCGCGAAGAAAGCAAATATGCCTTCGACCAGCGTGCGCCGCGCCTGCCGCGAGCACGCCGCCGAAGCGCTGAAGCGACAGACGCGCGACTTCCAGCGGCTCGGGGTGCTCGGGCTGTGGGATGATCCGTATCTCACGATGTCCAACACCTATGAGGCGGAGACGGCCCGCCTGTTCGGACGCTTCGTCGAACGCGGCTATGTCTACAAGGGTGCGCGCCCCGTCTACTGGTGCATCCACGATCAGACGGCCCTCGCCGAGGCGGAAGTCGAATACGCCGAGCACACGAGCCCTTCCGTGTACGTGAAATTTCCGCTCGCGAGCGATCCGGCGAGCATTGACCCGGCGCTCGACGGGCGCAAGGTTTTCTTTCTGATCTGGACGACGACGCCGTGGACGCTGCCGGCCAATCTGGGCATCGCCGTCAATCCTGTTTTCGAATACGCCGCGATCGAGGCGGGCGATGAAATCTACATCGTCGCCAGCGAGCTGGTGGAAGCGGTGGCGGCGAAGTGCGGGTTCGGTGCGCCGCGCGTGATCGCGCGCTTTCCGGGCGCGCGACTGGATCGCCTGCAGTGTCGCCACGCGTGGCTGGAGCGCGCGTCGCTCGTGATGCTCGGCGAGCACGTCACACTGGGCGGCGAGGCCGATGCCGAGACGGAGCTCGACGTGAGGGAAGCGCGCGACCGCCGCACGACGGCCAAGGCGGGGACGGGCTGCGTCCATACCGCGCCCGGTCACGGCCACGACGATTTTGTGATCGGGCGCCGCTATGGACTGGAGATCTACTGCCCGGTTGATAATGCCGGGCGTTTTACGGCCGAAGTCGAAGGATTCGCGGGCGAGCAGGTCTTTGATGCCAACCCGAAGATCGTCGCCTTCCTGCGCGAGCGCGGCGCGCTCCTGTTCAGTGAAGATTACCAGCATCGTTACCCGCACTGCTGGCGCTGCAAGAATCCCGTCATCTTTCGCGCCACGCCGCAGTGGTTCATCTCGCTCGATGAACCCTCGCAGGAGGAGCCACCCATCATTGAGCGCGACGAAGACGGGCGCGACCGGAGCAACTTTACGGATAACGAGGGCGCCGCGCCGGAGTCTCTGCGCGAGGGCGCGCTGCGCGAGGTCGAGCGCGTGCGCTGGATACCCGCGTGGGGTCGCGAACGCATGCGCAACATGCTGCGCGGTCGTCCTGACTGGTGCGTCTCGCGCCAGCGCGTGTGGGGCGTACCGATCCCCGTATTTTACTGCGCGCAGTGTGGCGATGCGGTCGCCTCTCCGGAAGTCATCAGGCGGGTCGCTGATATCTTCGAGCGCGAATCTTCAGACGCCTGGTATGCGCGCGAGGCGCGTGAATTGTTGCCCGAAAATTTTCAGTGCCCGCGGTGTGGCGCCGCCGAGTGGACGAAGGAGACGGACATTCTCGACGTCTGGTTCGATAGCGGATCGTCATCCATCGCGGTGCTCGAACGGCGCGAGGAACTGCGCTGGCCGGCGGATGTTTATCTCGAAGGCGGCGATCAATACCGCGGCTGGTTCAACTCTTCCCTGATGGTCGGACTCGCGGCGCACGGACGAGCGCCATATCACACGGTGCTGACGCACGGATGGGTGGTCGACGGGCAGGGCAAAGCGATGCACAAGTCCGCCGGGAACGCCGTCTCACCTAATGATGTGATCAAAGAATCGGGCGCGGAGATTCTGCGCCTGTGGTCGGCCTCGTCCGACTATCACGAAGACATGCGCTGCTCGAAGGAAATTTTGCAGCGCGTCGCTGATGGTTACCGCAAGATACGCAACACGGCGCGCTTCGCCCTCGGAAATCTCGCCGGCTTTGATCCGGCAAAAGATACGGTCGTCAACAATGAAGACCTTCACGAGATAGACCGCTGGGCGCTGGCGGAGCTGGATGCGGTGATCGAGCGAGTGCGCGAAGGATATGAGAGTTACCAGTTTCATACGGTCTATCACGCGCTGTACAACTTCTGCACCGTGACGCTCTCGGCGCGCTACCTCGATATCATCAAGGATCGACTCTACACGGCCGCGCCGAAATCGCCCCCCCGCCGCGCGGCGCAGACCGCGCTGTATCGCATCGTCGACGCGCTGGCCCGCCTGCTCGCGCCGATTCTCGTCTTTACCGCCGATGAAATCTGGGAAAACCTGCCCGGAGCGGGCAGTAGCGACGACGCGCGTCCCCAGTCCGTTCACCTCGGCGAGTTTCCTTCGGCGGGCGACGCCCGCGACGCGGAAATCTCCAGGCGTTGGGCGCAGCTGTTTGATATCCGCGAAGGGGTTTTGCAAGCGCTCGAGAAAGAGCGCGTGGCAAAGGTGATCGGCAGTTCGCTCGAAGCGCGTGTCGAAATCACGGCCGCGGGTGAGACATATCAACTGCTCGAGCGCTATCAGGATCAGTTACGCTATCTGTACATCGTCTCCCAGGTGGATCTGGTCGAGTCGGACGATCCACAGTTAGCCGGCTCATTTTATGTCAGCAGTGTGACGCGCGCCGCTGGTGAAAAGTGCGAGAGGTGCTGGAACTACTCAACCCGCGTCGGTGAATCCGCCCGCTACCCGACGGCGTGTGAACGCTGCGCGGAAGCCCTTGCGGAGATCGAGCGCGAGGAGGCGAGCGGCTTGTGAACGCACGTGGTTTGCGATGGCGCGCGGCCTACCTGCTGGCCGCCTTCGGCATCTTACTGGTCGATCAGGCCAGTAAGGCATGGGCCGCGCGTACGCTACGGCGCTTCGGCGAGAGTAAAACGATCATCGATGGTCTGCTCGATCTCATTTATGTCGAAAATACGGGCGTCGCGTTCGGCCAGTTTCAGGAGGGCGGCGCGTTCGGCCGCTGGTTTCTGGCCGCGCTGGCGGCGGCGGCGGCCGTGGCGGTGCTCGTCTTTTTTTTCCGTACGCGGCGCACGGATGATCGCGTACTGGGCGCATGCGCGCTGCTGCTGGCCGGTATCGTCGGCAACCTGATGGACCGCGTCCGGCTGGGGTATGTCATAGATTTCATCCACGCTTATGTCGGCGATTACCACTGGCCGACGTTCAATGTGGCGGACGCCAGTATCTGCACGGGCGCATTGCTGCTCGCCCTGGATTTATTAATGGAAGGCAGGCGCGAGCATCAGGCCGAGAGCCGAAGGCAGAAATCAGAAGGCGCCACCACGGAGGCGAAGGAAGGGAGCGTCCGGTAGGCCGATATTTCAGTTGTCTTTCGCCTGCTATTTTCCGAAAGAGCTACAGATGTATCCTGAACTTTTCCGCATCGGCAATTTCCCGATCAACACCTATGGTGTGCTGCTGGCGCTGGCGCTGCTCGCCGCGCTCTTTGTCGCCGCGCGTCTCGGAGCGCGTGACGGTTTGCCGCGTGAGCGCGTTTATGATCTGGGTTTGTGGATGCTGCTGGCCGCGCTGGTCGGCTCGAAGATATTGTTGCTGTGGGTCGAGCCGCAGTATCGCGAGAATCCCGCGAACCTTCTCTCGCTCGATTTCTTACGCTCCGGCGGTGTTTTCTACGGCGGCTTCATCTGCGCGGTGGCGACCGGATACGTGCTCGTGCGACGCTACGGCATGCCGTGGTGGAAGACGGCCGACGCCTTCGCGCCCGGCATCGCTCTCGGCCAGGCCATCGGGCGGCAGGGTTGTTTCGCGGCCGGCTGCTGCTGGGGCGAGCCGACGCATCTGCCCTGGGGCGTCGAGTTCACCGAACTCGGCCATAAGTTGACCGGCGTGCCGACGGGCGTGCATCTTCATCCGACACAACTTTATGAATCATTTGCCGCGCTCGGCATCTTTTTCTTTCTCATCTGGCTGCACCGCCGCAAACTTTTCAGCGGTCAGGTCATCCTCTGCTACGTCGTGCTCTACGGCGCGGCGCGTTTCATCATCGAGTTCTTTCGCGCCGATCCGCGCGGCGATATCGCCGGGCTGACGACGCTCACCGGACTTTCCACTTCCCAGTTCATCAGCTTATTCGTCGGCG
Source organism: Pyrinomonadaceae bacterium (assembly GCA_031406255.1). Lineage (GTDB taxonomy): Bacteria > Acidobacteriota > Blastocatellia > Pyrinomonadales > Pyrinomonadaceae > JANOGZ01. Next base: position 10,697 of record JANOGZ010001063.1, read on the forward strand.
CCGGTGGCCTCATCACTCTCATCTTCCGCTGGCGACGGGCCCGGCTGATCGCGCGACGAGCGGGCGACCGGGACGCTCCGGTCGAGACGGCGGCGCGCGCCTGAAAAAAATGAGCGTGAGCCGTAACGCTTCGGATGCTGAAGAACACTCCTCCGCAGAGACGCTGACCCTTCAAGTTGTCGAGACGGAAGCGGGCGAGCGCCTCGACGCGTATCTCGCCGCGCGCGTCGCGGAGACGAGCCGCACGACGCTCAAGCGTTTGATCGAAGAGGGTGAGGTGCTCGTCGCCGGCCGCGCCCGCAAGCCTTCATACAAGCTACACGCCGGCGAGATAATAGAGATCGAACTCGACGCCGCGCCGGTCCCGTTTAAATTCGCGGCCGAGAATCTGCCCGTCGAGATCGTCTATGAAGACGCCGACATGGTTGTCGTCAACAAGCCCGCCGGCATCGTCGTGCATCCGGGCGCGGGCATCACTTCGGGGACGCTCGCCAACGCGCTGGCCTTTCATTTTCAACACTTGTCCGGTCGCGCCGGTCCGCTGCGCCCCGGCATCGTGCATCGACTTGATCGCGAAACTTCCGGCCTCATCGTGGTGGCGAAAACGGAGGCGGCCCATGAAAACCTGGCCGAACAATTTCGCGCGCGGGCGGTCTTCAAATCGTACGTTGCGCTCGTTCACGGTCGCGTTGCCGCAGAGGGAGGCGTGATCGATCAGCCGATCGCGCGGCACCCGCGTTGGCGGACACGCATGGCCGTCGTGCGCGGGGGCCGCGCCGCGCTGACGCACTTCCGTGTGAGTCGCCGATTCGAGCGCTTTACGCTGCTCGATGTCGAGATCAAAACGGGACGAACGCACCAGATCAGAGTGCATCTGGCGTGGTTGAAGCATCCGCTCGTCGGCGATGAAGTGTACGGCGGAGGGCGTGATCGAAACGTCATGGAGGCGCGCGTGCGGAGGGCGATTGCCGCGCTCGGCCGGCAGTTTCTTCATGCCGCGCAGCTGGGCTTCAGTCATCCGCGGAGCGGCGAGACGCTGCGCTTCAGGGCCTTGCTGCCGCCCGCACTCGCGGAATTTCTCGACCGCCTGCCGGCTTGAGGAATTCAACCCCGCAATTACGGTCGCGGTGATCGCGGGCGCTTCCGCTGCCGGGTGGATGCTTTGAGGTGCTCATTGCTATACTGTTTCGCAGTTCCCCGGGCATTTAGAAGCAACGGCTCTTTGCGCGGACGGCATCGAAAAGGCGGACGCCAGAAACAGTTCCGAGTCTGTTTTTTATCCCGTATCTATCTCTAATAGCTATGAAAACCGTCATCCGTCTCATTCTCATCGTCTTCGCGTTCTCGCTGTGCGCTTTCAACGCCTCGTCGCAGCAATTCCCCGCCCCGAAATCCCAGCCACCGGCCGCGGCTACGACTACGGCGCAGCGTCCGGCGTCGCCGGCATCTCCGCAGGGTCAGGATGAAGACCCCGAGCGGGTCTTTATTCCGCGCGTGCGTCTGGACATCTCCGTCCTGGACAAAAAGGGGAAACCGGTGGCGGGGCTCACGGCGGGCGATTTTCAGGTCTTCGAGGATAAAAAGCCGCAGCAGATAGAATCCTTTAGTGACGAGCGTGAGAGCGTGAAGGTGTTCGTCGGCGTGCTGATGGACACGTCCTCGTCGACGGCCGGAAAGCTCAAGTTTGAGCAGGAAGCGGCGATGAATTTCATCCACACGGTGATTCGCCTCCGCAAAGATAAAGTCGCCTTCGTCACATTTGATGATGAAGTCAAGCTGTTGCAGGATTTCACCGACAAGCTCGACCTGCTTGACCGCGCCGTCTACGGCGTCAAAAAGCCGGGCACGCAGACCGCGCTCTATGATGCCGTCTGGCAATTCTGCGATGAGAAGATGCGCAGCATCATCGGCCGCCGCGCGCTGGTCGTGATCACAGACGGTGATGATACATACAGTCGGGCGCGGCTGCGCGATGCGATCGATATCGCACAGCGAACCGAGACGATCATCTTCGCGATTTCAACGAAGGCCGGATTCTCCGGCACGGTGCCCGGCGTCCAGGCCGGCACGGTCTCTGACAGCGGCGACCGCGACCTTGAAAAACTGTGCGAGGAGACGGGCGGCAAAGCCTTTTTCACCGGCGACGTACTGGCGCTGGAACGTTCTTTCACGAAGATCGCGAAGGAATTGCGCGCGCAGTATACGGTCACCTACAAACCGACGAATAATCGTTACGACGGCAGCTTTCGCCGCATCGAAGTCAAGCTCGCGTCGGGGCGCGACGGCGGCATGAGGGTGCGCACCAAGCGGGGGTACACGGCCATCGCCGACACGGTCAGATAGGTTAAACGTAAGCGTTCAGCAGTCAGCTATCAGCTTTCAGCTATCA
>JANOGZ010001067.1:0-4075 GCA_031406255.1 Pyrinomonadaceae bacterium
TAATGGTTGAGCTCCTCGACATGACGCTCGGCCTGTTCGGCGCGCTCGTGCTCGGCTTCGGCGCGCTCATGCTCGGCTTCGGCGCGTGCGCGTTCGGCCAGCTCGGCTTGCCTGGTCGAGGCCTTGATATCTTCGAGATAATTGTCGTAGGTCAGATAAACTATTGAAATGACCGGAATCACGGCGAGGAAGGCATAAAATCCGATCGTGACGACACTGCTGGCGACAATCGCGGCAGCCGCCGCGCCCGCAAAAAAGGTGAAGGAAACCCCCAGACACGTCTTGCTCCATGTCCGCCAGATGGAGCAATTGTCCTTCCACGCCATACCTATCGCCACGATGACGGTGTTGGCGAAGAATTGCGCGAGCGCCATGACGCAGATCGCGACGGCCGCCGAATAGCTATGACGAAGCAGATCGGTCGGAGGCCCGAAGGCGTAGCCCAACACTGCGGCCGTAATGAAGGTAGAGCAGACGATCGCCGCCGCGTTGAACAGAACCGTCCGCGGGGTTCTGCTGATGCGCAGTCCCGAAGAGATCCCTTCCGCCACCGCCAGTAAGACGGCCAACTCACCGCCATAGAGCAGCAGCGCGAGGAAGATAAACGTATCGGTGACCGTGACGTTGGTGTTGAAGCGCGGGATCTGAACGGAGACCCACGAACTGACGAGCACCATCACGGAAGCCAACAGCAGGAACGGCAGATCGATCTTCGCAACCGGTAGATGATAAACGGAGAAAAGGCATACGGCGGCGCCACCGGTAATTACCAGCCACTGATATGGTTTGGTGAGACGCTGTCGCTGCATTAAACTCCCCGCTGTCGTCAAGGCTCAGTTCACGCCCTGACCGCTATTCCCCTGTTGCAGATAGATCGTGTCGTATCGGCTACGCATCCGATACCCGGCCCTTAGGTAAAAAGCCGTCGCCCCTTTATTCTCTTCGTTGACGAGCAGGCAGAGCGATTCGGAGCGCTTTAAAAGGATGCGACCGAGTTGCGACATGCCGCGCAGGCCGTAACCATTACCGCGCTCTTCCGGGTGGACATGGATGCCTTCGAGATAGATGGTCTGCGGCGTGTCAGCGATGACCTCGGCTTTGAAGAACAGCCGTCCCCGCTCGGCCCACACCCAGACCCGTCCCTGCTCGATGCGACGCGCCAGACGCCGGCGGAATCCCTCACAGTCGGTCACCAGCGGATTCACTCCGCACTCGGCGAAGAGCATCCTGGCATTGATCTCGGCTATCCGCTCGAGATCACCCAGCGTCGCCGGGAGTAGCCCGACCGGCGGCCCCACGCTCGCTTCGAGGGGCGCACGCTGCTCGAACATCAACTCGCGACAGAGCAGCCGCGGCGCCATCCCGTGCGGTCCGTAATGGCTCCAGAAACATTCGATCATCCCCTGCTCGCCTCTAATAAGGTGAGTGGAAGAACACTCCTGCGCCACGCGCGCGAAGGCAACGAGGGCAGTTTCGCTGCGGGCGTCAATCAGGGTCGCGTGACCGATCAAGGCGACCCCGGCAAGGCTGCCCTGTTCGTCGCGATAAGCGTAGAACGAGCCCCGGTTCAAAGGGCTCGCGAGACCGTTATGGCGAATGAAATCGGCCATACAGACGGTGTGGAGGGGGCGTGCGGAGAGGAAGTTGAGGATCTCGGATTTGTGGTCTTCGCCGGTCAGCCGTTGAACTCTCAAGGAGCCGAGCGCGCTTGCAGATTCCCGCGCGGTCAAAACACCCGCCGCGTTCTCTACTTGCATAACCGATGTGGACATGGGGACGCGACTCCTCGAGTCAATCTCAAACGGGAAATTGTTCAATCGTGACACCACGGTACTATTGCCAGAGCGCATGTACTTCGGTGCCCGTTTCAGCGCCTCTTAATCTATATAAGATGTATTGTCGCCATTGACTAATACAGACAGGGCGGTCACGTAAGCGTCGCCCATCACGATCCCGTCGCCCATCACGATCCCGTCGCCCATCACGATCCCGTCGCCCATCACGATCCCCTCGGGAAGTAGTAAGCCATCGCCAAGCAGGATGCCGGTGCTGCAAAAGATCGCGCCGTCACCCATCACGATGCCGTTGCTCGTCAGGATATTGTCGCCCATCACGATCCCATCGCCCATCACGATCCCATCGCCCATTACAATCCCGTCGCCCATTACAATCCCGTCGCCCATCACGATCCCATCGGTCATGATAATGCCGTCACCCATCACGATTCCCAGATCGTAAATCTGCTGGTACTGGGTGATGAGGTTTATGCCGGTGGCGTAACTGCGATTCAGGAGAATACCCTGCGCCCAGGAGAAGGTATGTCCGGCAATGGTCGTCTTCGGCGTCGGAGGCGTGCTCGTCGTGAGCAGTGGTGCGCCGGTCGGCGTCGAGTTGGTCAGATCGGTGCGGACGAGTTTAGCCAGTCGCACCGCACCTTCGATGTTGAGCTGGCCGGCGCCCTGCTCGAACATGTTGAATCCGGCGAGCGGTTGCGCCGTATACATCAGGATCATCTTGACCATGTTCGGCGTCAGCTTCGGGTTGGCTTGTAAAAGCAGCGCTGCGGCGCCTGCCGTGATCGGGGCAGCCACTGATGTGCCGCTCATATACATCATCCGGTAGTTGTCTTTATTGCTTATGTTGGTGTGCAGTTGCGGATTCTGCGTGACGAGGTAGTTATAATCCGCTTCGGCATAGATCAATTTGTTGCCGGGAGCGACCACATCGGGCTTCACCAGGTTATCGTAATGCTTGACGTCTGCGGCATCCGTCCAGTAGCTGCGCGTCGGGCCTCGCGAGCTAAATGTCGCGACCGTATCATCACCCCGCGCGTCAGTGTCATAGGTATTGGTTGCGCCGACTGTTATCGCAGAAGGCTCGTTACCCGGAGAATGCACGCGCCCGTAGACTTTTTGACCGGCGCTATTTTTGCCGTCGTTGCCGGCGGCAGCGACGACGACGATGCCGGCATTTACAAGGCGACGTACGGCGAGACACAGCGGGTCATCTTTATAAGAATCTATCGCCATCGCGCCCAGACTCATGTTAACGACACGAATGTTGTAGCTCGTGCGATTGGCCATCACCCAGTCGAGGGCGTTGAGTACCGCCGACACCGTCCCTACGCCATACTTGTTCAGCACGCGAAGGTTGATGATTTTTGCGCCCGGCGCGCTCCCGGTGTATCCGTCATATGAACCGGCAGCTGCCGAAGCGATGTGTGTGCCGTGACCGAACGGGTCATCCGTACGGTTCTCGCCCGTGAAGTCTCTGCTCGCGACAATGCGAGAATCCCAATCTTTTTGCGTGGCTTTGTGACCGGTATCGATACCAGAATCAATCAGGGCGATACCGATGCCGCTGCCGTCGAGCGTGCTCGTTGGGCCGTTGCTGTAGTTGTTATAGCTTGGACCGCCGCTCTGTGTACGCACCGCATCTGCGCCGGTCGTATTCGTGACGTGACCGAGCATTTCAATCTGCCTGTCGAGCGAGATGTGCGAAACACCGCTCTGAGCAGCCAGTTCCTCGACGACGCTCGCCGGCAGCTCTACCGCTCGTGCATTTAAGTTCCGGAAGTGACCTCGGACCTGCACGCCATTGCGCTGGAGGAGAGAAGCAAGCTCATCGCTGATCGTCTCATCATGTTGGAGAATAACTCTGACGCGATCTTCGCCCGTCCGCGCGCCGCGCACCCGCTCGCGCAAATCGATCGATACTTTGTCGGCCTTCTCTCTACGCTCAGGACCCTTCTGATCTCTTCGCGCCGAGCTCTGGCCGATCTGCGCTCTGGCGGTATCGCCGACCATCAGGCTCATGCACAGAGAGAACAGCAGCAGGAATGAAGCAAGCGATGTTATGAAGGGGGAACGTTTCATGTTTTTCACCTTGATCTCCTCGATGGGGGCCTCTGCCGAATTGCCGCACGGCGCCTCGAATTAGAATCCGGCCCTGTGCGCACGAGCCTCTATGGCAAGCCTCGTTCCCTTTGCCTGACGTCTACGAGTCGGGCGATTTCCTTGAATTTCTGGCCGTCCTCGCGAGCTCGTGACGAGCGGCCGTCGCCCGGGCGGTCATT
>JANOGZ010001075.1:0-1176 GCA_031406255.1 Pyrinomonadaceae bacterium
CACGATCATGCGCGTCGAGCTGAAAAATAATCTCTCGACCGATGCGAGCCAGCGTGACGACACTTTTGAAGCGATCGTGCTCGATCCCGGCGAGTTTGAGGGCGCGACGGTGAGCGGCCGCGTGACGCGCGTGCGCCGGCCTGGAAAAACGCGCGGCAGGGCCGAATTGCAGCTCTCTTTCGAGCAAATCAGCATGAAGGATGGTCGCTTCGCCAACTTCAACGCGCAGGTGATCGAGGTGGTGCAGACGGGCGGCGGCGACCCCGCTGCCGGGGATGTTGATCCGGAGGGCGGCGTGCGCGGTCGAGATACGACGAAGGATGATGTGACTAAGGTAGGCGCGGGGGCCGGACTCGGCGCAATCATCGGCGCGATCGCTGGCGGCGGTAAGGGAGCGGCCATCGGCGCCGTGATCGGCGGCGGGGTGGGGGCGGGCGGCGTGCTGGCCTCACGCGGCAAAGAAATTCGCCTCGAGCGTGGCCAGCAGCTCCTGATCCGTACTTCAACTCAGACACGCATTCCGTAAAACTGCGAAAGGTCTCAAGTCCGGAGTCAGGGTCTCGGGCCAGCGGGCGATGGACTTGAGACTCCGGGCTTGAGACTTCAATGCCGATCACGCTCCTCACCGATTTCGGAACGGTCGATTATTTCGCCGCGGCGATGAGGGGGGCAATCCTTTCCGTCAACCCATCGGCCAGCATCTTTGATATCACCCACGAGAGCCCCGCACACGATATTCAGGCAGCCGCTTTCACGCTCCTCGCCGCTTATGAAGCTTTCCCGGCAGGGACGATCCACGTCTGCGTCGTCGACCCCGGCGTCGGTTCAGCACGCCGCCCGATTCTGGTCGATAGCCGCAGGTATTTGTTCGTGGGGCCGGATAATGGACTGTTCAGCTACATCTACGAGCGGGAAACAAAAGTTCGTGTCTTTCATCTCACCAACCCGGAGTACTTTCGCCCCCTTGTGAGCACGACGTTTCATGGGCGTGATGTCTTTGCTCCGGTGGCCGGGGCTCTGTCAAACGGCATCACGCCCGAAACGCTCGGCCAGCCGATCACAGATTATGTGCGGCTGGCGCCGCTCGCGCCCACAGCAGAGGACGGAGTTATTGAAGCAGCAATCATCCATATCGACCGTTTCGGCAACTGTATTACCAACATCTCGCCGAATGAG
>JANOGZ010001083.1:0-16831 GCA_031406255.1 Pyrinomonadaceae bacterium
ACGATGCGTGTCCGCGGGCCGATGAATTTGTCCAGATCATCAGGGTAGCAGGCGACGATATCCTGCCCTTGATAGTCGCGCTGCAGCGATTTCTCGACGAGCCGGACGCCGGCCGGCATATAACGCGCCGAACCATCCTCGTTGCGCTCCACTTCGCGCCACTTCGGATACTTTTTGTTAATGATGCCTTCCATCCAGATTGGCAGCGAGGCCATCGCCATCTGAATAAAATAGCCTGCATGATCGATCGCTTCGGTCAGCGGCGCGCTCAGCACGATCAGCTTGCCACCATCGGCCGGCTCTCCTCCTGGCGGGCCCGCGAACGGGCGCGCCTCCCTCTGCGCGTGTCGTCGTGTGCCATTTCCATTGCCGGGGGATTTTACGGGCCTCATCAGACACACCTCTCAGGCGAAATCCCGCGCTCCGGGCGGGTGATAAGAGCACGAAATTCGGGTTATCTGCACGATCAGCGTGATACAGCTGACCATGCAACGGCGCGCACGTAGACGGGAATGGGCTCACGAGGAGACGCGGCGCGCTGCTGTTCCGGGCCGAGCGACCGAACAAGTCGAGCGAAATTATGCCTTCCTGTGATTCAAGTCAAGTCGGCAGTCCGTCTCGTCAAATAATTCACGGCCGCGCGCCCGTGTTGGCGGGCGCCTTCGGCTCGGCGATGAAACGATAACCGACGCCTCTGACGGTCAGCAGGTGCCGGGGCTGAGACGGCTCATCTTCGATGTATTTCCTCAGGCGCACGATGAAGTTATCGATCGCGCGCGTGTCCGTATCCTCGCGTAAATTCCAGACTTCTTCGAGCATTGACTTGCGAGAGACAGGGCGGCCCGCGTGTTTGATCAGATGGCGGAGCAACTCGGCTTCCATCAATGTCAGGCGAACAGTTCGGGGGCCGACGCGAAGCTCGAGCGCGCCGAAATCGATCGTCTTTCCGGCGAAGACAAACAGATCATTTCCCGGATCGCGTGCCGCGGCGCCGTCTTCCTCGACGCCGACGGGCGAGTTTTCGCCGGGACGATGAAGTGTACCCCGCGGTGCGGCGCTTGAGTTGGCTCGATCCCGATCGAGCCACTCGCGCCGCCGGAGCAGGCCGCGCAGGCGCGCGATGAGGATCGACAGTTCAAAGGGTTTCGGAAGGTAATCATCGGCGCCGGATGCAAACCCGTGCAGCACATCTTCCGGGCGCCCGCGCGCCGTGAGCATCAGCACGGGAACAAACTGTCCGGCCTGGCGAAGCTCCGCCGCGACCTTGAATCCGTCCTTGACGGGGAGCATGACGTCCAGCACGACCGCATCGTAGCGTTCAGGTTTCGCGAGCAGTAGCGTGAGGGCCGATTCACCATCGCCGACGATATCCACGTTATATCCTTCAGCCTCGAGGTTAAAGCGCAAGCCGTTCGCCAGATGTTTCTCATCCTCCACGATCAGCACCCTGCTCATTAGCTCAAACCCTCGGAAGTTGAATCGTAAATGTGCTGCCGTGTCCTTCGCCCGCGCTCTCGGCGAAGGTCCGGCCGCCATGTTTTTTGACGATCGCGCGCACGATGAAAAGCCCGAGACCGGTTCCCTTGACGCGCGCCATCAACTCGCCGGGGACCCGGTAGAAGCGTTTGAAAATGCGCTTGAGCTGCGCCGGTGGAATGCCGACGCCGCTATCGCTGACGCGCACGACGACATTCTTTTCGTCGAGTGTTGCCACTTCGACGGAAACTTCCACATCCTTGTCGGAATATTTGACCGCGTTATCAAGCAGATTCGAGACGGCGGCGCGCAGCTCATCCAAATCGCCGCGCACGTTCACCGGCCCGCCTTCGGCGAGCGATTCGGCATACCGGAGTGAAGCCGCCTCAAGATGATACCTGCGGCGGGTGAGATCGAGGCATTCGCGCACCATCTCGCCGAGATCGATCACCGACGAGTTGGTGTGACGGCGAGGATGACCCGTTCGACCGGCGTGCAGGACCTGCTCGACCGTGTGCAGAAGGCGATCGCTATCGGCGAGCATCACTTCATAGAATTCTCGCCGTTGCGCTTCATCCACGTCGCGCGTTTGCAGTGTTTCGAGATAGAGCTTGATGGAAGCGATCGGCGTCTTCAATTCATGCGTGACGGCGTTGATGAAGGAATCGTGCTGTTCATTGCGGCGTATTTCGCGCACCAGAAAGATGGTGTTGAGGACGAGGCCGCTGATGATGACGACGAAGAAGACTATTCCCAGAACCAGCAGCGCCACCTGCCGCCAGTTGAGCAGGATCCACCCGACATTGAGCGCGATGGCGAGCGCGACGAGACATGCGCCGAGCGTGATAAAGAAAGCGATTGATTTGCGACGGCTGGTGATACGCATTCCGACCGTGATTATAGGCGAAGTGGAAAAATTTCGCCCCCCTCCCGCCCCACCGCACGGGAAAACGAACGGAAGCCCGCCGGGATTCTACTCGCGGCGGGCTTCCGTTTGTTTCCCCTGCGCGTTTGATACCTCAGGCCGCGCGGAGCACCTTTTGTTCCGGTTCCTGTTTCGCTGCCGCCGGATCGGCCGTCTTGATGAGCTTGATGGATTTCGCCAGCCCCAGCAGTTGCAGCGTCCGAATGCCCCACCAGTTGGGATCGATCTCGTACCAGGCGATCCCGTGGCGTGCCGCGGCCGGATACGCATGGTGATTGTTATGCCACCCTTCACCAAAACTTATCAGCGCGATCAGCCAGTTGTTGGTTGAATCGTCCGGCGTCTCGAAGCGGCGCCTGCCCCAGAGATGCGTCGCCGAGTTGACCAGCCACGTCGCATGGAGCCCGAGCGTGGTGCGAAGGAACAGCCCCCACAGCAAAAACGACCAGCCGCCCAGCGCATACAACGCGATACCGGACGCGACGATCGGCAGCACATACCACTTGTCAAGCCACACATGAAAGCGATCCCTGGTCAGATCGGGAGCGTAGCGCGCTACTACCTCGGGCGGGTGTTGCTGCGCGGTGCCGATCAAAATCCATCCGATGTGGGCCCACCAGCCGCCGTCGCGCGGCGTATGCGGATCACCCTCCTGGTCCGTGTGCGCATGGTGGATGCGGTGTGTCGCCACCCATGCGATGGGGCCGCCCTCCATCGCCAGCACTCCGCAGAACGTCAGGAAATACTCGACCGCCTTCGGCGTTTTGTAGCCGCGATGGGTCAGAAGACGGTGATAGCCCATCCCGATCCCCAGACTTCCCGTAATCCACCACAGCAGAACAGAGATGGCCAGCGCCTCCCAGGTGAATACGAAGAGCGCGGCCACGGCCCCCACGTGAAAGACCGCCATGAACATCGTGTTTATCCAGTTAATACCCAGACGTTGTTTATTAATTGCCACTTCGTTGCGCATTAGCCTTACTCCTTGTGCCTGAAAAATCCAGTCGGTTCGCTCTCGTCTACGATGCGGAGGGCGGCTAACATCGTAGCAACATATGGCCACTTCGTTTGTAATAGTTATGTAAGGAGTGGTTTGGCGCCGCTAACCCGTTACGTCAACATAGCGCAGATTCGTTCAGGTGGCAGCCGTCACCGGCGGAGGTCAGAGCGCCACAGAGCACGGCGGCATGTCACGCGGGGCGCTCTAACCCGTCACAAGCTTGTCACGAGCGGATTTTTATCCATCAATAAGAGGATTTACTGCCGGCCCGCAGCATGGGTAGCTATATCTTTACCACCAGATACACATAGATCCATATTGGCAATGAACGGCTGAGTGGCTGCTATGCTACTACCGCTCAAGCCGCTGACGTGCGATTCACCCGTAGGTGACGATGCGCTACACTGGCCGAAGGGCCCGGCGAACGCGCGGGCGCGGTGCGGCGATTAGCATATACGATGAAGCGAAGGGTAGAATGCGAGCGCCCGGCGCCGCGGACCGATTCGCGAAGGATCCGGCTTCTGAAAGTGAAATCATGAGCGAAGAGCAGAATGGCAGCCTGAAAATCCTGGTAGTGGACGATAACGAAGATATGCGCTCTATGCTGGCCTACTGGCTGGAGGGGCGCGGCTATCATGTCGCGCAGGCGGTAAACGGTCAGCTGGCTGCTGAAACCGCCTTGCGGGAACGACCGGATATCGTGCTGATGGATATCAGTATGCCGCAGCTCGATGGCTTTGCGGCGACGCGCCGGATACGTGCCGAAGAGGAGTTGCGCGGGGTGCCGATCATCGCCGTTTCCGCTCTCGTGACGGAGGAAGTAATCGGCGCTGCCCTCGCCGCCGGATGCACCGAGTTTATCTCTAAGCCGATTGATTATCATCGCCTGGAGAATGTTTTGAGCGGCCTGCTGCCGAGAAAAACAGATGCGACGGACGTGTGAAGACCGTCGCGCAGAGAGTAGTGGCCGGCAGTGACGGTTAGCGCCGCGCGCCGGGTAAAGACTGACGCCACGTAGTTGACTAACACTTTACGCAAACAGCCTGCAGCGATTAAATATGACGGACGAGCGAAGAAGGGCACAACGAGTACAGGTCAAATTCAGTGTGCATTGGAAGGGAGTCGTGACCGAGCGCGAGGGCATTATTACAGACATCAGCACCAGCGGATGTTTCATTCTGACATCATCCGAAGTAAATGACCACGAGCGAGTCAGGATCGATATTCAGTTGCCGAAAGAAGGATATATCGGCGTGTGGGGCGAAGTGGTCTACAAGATACCCGAGATGGGGTTTGGACTACGCTTTACGGACGCTGGCGAGATGGATCAAAAAATGCTCAAGTGGCTCGTCAAGGCCGAAGCGCGGCGCTCCAAGAATTAAGGTAAGCGGTCAGCTATCATCTAACATCAAGAAGCGCGCGCCTCTGCGCCCGGCGCTTCCCCGCCCGCGCGCCATGACAGATCGACGCCACACATGACCGGCTGACCGCTGATGGCTGATGGCTGATGGCCATTTTGACCGCATCACGGTTTTGACGGGCGGCGCTGCTCCTCCTCGGCTTTGCGCCGCTGCTCCTCATCCTCGCGTGCTTTGACCTTCCGCTGGGCTGTCATATCTTCCAGCTTGATGTGCGGCGTCTGCTCTCCGAAACCCTCGACACCGATCCCGACGCTGATTCTAAAATCCCGGCATTCGAGCGATTTGTCGCGGAAGTCTTCAATGTCGCGAAAAGTTTTATCATCACGATCATAGAAATTATCCCACGTGCCCGACAAATTCAGACTCGTGGCGACCGCGGCGAGAAACGCGTCCACGCTATTCAATTTAGTGGTGATCGGGTAGCCGACGCGAATGTAGGAGAGGCGCGCGTCTGTAAATTCGAAGCTCAGATTGCTGATCCCCGTCGAGCTGTATTTCTCAGGGGGAAACTCGACGTACACGTTTGAAACGCCGAGTTCATCGGCGGGCGAAACTTTGACGCCGGGTAGCCGCGCGAGGGCTTCGGTGAGGCCCATCCCGAGTCTAAAGGTCGCCAGTTCCGGCGCTTCCGCAATAGTCAGCGGGCACGACGCCTGGGGCGCGGAAGGCGACGCCGGCTGCTCGACGCTCTGTCCGCTTCCTTCTCTTCCTCTTGCTCCTCTGCTTCCACTCTGTGCCGAAGCGCTCATACATACAAGAGCTATCAGGAGGATGGGCATCATGCGGCGGAGCAGCGGGGGCATGTTCCTGCTGTTTGGACAAGCGAGCCTGAGCGGCAAGCGTCGGGAAACGAGTTCGGCTTTCATCTCTTGATCGCCTCAGATGTTATTGTCCGGGAGTTGTCTCCAGACGTACGCGCGAGGTGCGGTAGTCGGTCAACGCTTGATAATAGGCGAGCCGCGCCTCGGCATAGGCGGACTGTGCGTCCACCACTTCTAAGATCCCCGCCTTCTTCATGCGGTAACGGGTGAGTACCATCGTCACATTCTGCTGCGCTGCCGCGGCCTGGGCCTCCGTGTCTTTGATCCGCGCGAGAGCAGACAGCGCGCCGGCGCGCGCCATATAGAATTCCTGGCGAAGCTGGCGGAGAGTGTTTTCACGCTGGACATCGAGGGCTTGCGCGCGAAGGCGCGCCTGCGTCTCACGGCTTTTGCTTGCGCCGAAGTTAAAGATCGGAACATTCATGGTCAGAAAGGCCGAGCCGCCGGAGAAGCGCCTGAGCTGGTTCAGATCAGGGGTATCGAAACCGCCGTTCAGACTATAGCTGAATTGCGGAAGGCGTTCGCTGTGGGCGACGCGCGCGTCTTCCATGGCCGCCCGCTTCAGCGCGTCGAGTTGCGCGAGCTCGGGTCTGGATTTAAACAGTTCCTCCGTGTAATGGTTAAAATCGCTCGCCGTCGGCACCTCTTCGGTGATGCGCGTGACGCTGATGTGAGTCGTGAAATCCACGCCGGTCACAACTCTGAGCAGGTCCATCGCCGCCGCCTCGCCGGCGCGCGCCTGCTCGATTTCATCGCGCCTCTTGAGGGCTTCGGTGCGCGCTCTCAATACATCTATCGGATCGCCTTCGCCGCGCTTGATTAAATCCTCCGCCACTTTCTTGAACCCTTCGGCCAACGACAGGGTTTCATCGGCGAGACGACGCTTCTGCCGCGCCAGCACCAATCCGTAATAAGCATCGACGGTAGAAATCACGAGCGAGCGCCGGGCGATCAGGGTGCCGGCCCGCGTCGCCTCCAGCAAGTGGCGGTTGCGGCGCAAACTCGCGCGCAGGCGTCCCGACATGTCTATCTCACCGGAGGCATTGAAGAGCATGATCATCTGATTAATCGAGTTATTAGATAAGAGGCTGAAGGTGATCGGCTCTCCCGGGACGTGCACCTGTGAGGGGGTCGTGCCGGCGTAGGTAAACGGCGCGCTGAATTGCGGGAAGAAGGCGGAGCGCGCCTGTTTAACGTCCTCGGCGGCGACGCGTTCGTCCAGTTGCGACAGCTGGTAAGCGGACGCCTGCGCGAGCGCCAGATCAATCGCCTCGTCGATCGTCAGCGTGCGGTCCTTGGTGGTCGCACTTCCGAACGGGTAGTCGTAGTAGGGAGGCGGCGTGACGCGGCGCGGCCGCTGCTGCTGCTGGGCCGCCGGAGGGGTACTGCCTCCTCCGTTCGACGAAGGATAGGAGATGACGGTCGCCGGTGGCGACGTCGGCGGGGCGTCTGCCGCGGGCTGCTGGGCGATTAACGGCGGCGCGCAGCAGAAAAGCCAGCAGACGATAATCGCCGGGAGGACGCGGGGGCGGGAGACGAAATCTGCTCTCAAGGGTGGAATCTCCTTCTCGTTTCGAAGATTGGTCTGGCCGACTCCAAACGGTATTTAAAACTGGCGGATAAATTGGATTCGTGAAAGCTCTTGAAAAAAGTATACTCTTTCGCCGGAAATATCAAAAGGGAGGGCCGAGAAGAGTGATCACGACGATTTGCCTCGACAGCGCGACGAAAGAGTTTACGGATAGCTTTCCGGCCGCAGATATTAGCGAGTATTGCCTGAATAAGCAAAACGTGGTGTGGGTTGATGTCAGCGATCCGACGAGCCAGGACTTCCTCGATCTCGCCGAGGAGTTCAAATTTCATCACCTCTCGATCGAAGATTGCCGCAAGGCGCACCAGCGGCCGAAGGTCGAGGAATATGCGGGGTACTACTTTATCGTGCTCTACGAAGCCGAGCTCGTCGGCCCGCACGACAATCTGGAACTGCGCGAATTGAATATCTTCCTCGGCAGCAATTATCTCGTCACGGTCCACAGCCGCCCGATCCGCGCCGTCGAGACCGCCAATCGTTTATGGCATGAATGGACGGATCGTGCCGAGCATGGGGCGGGATTGCTCGCCTATCTTCTGATGGACGCGATCGTTGACGACTATATGCCGCTGCTCGACATTTTGAGCGACCGGATGGATGAGCTCGAGGACCAGATCTTCGGCGAGTTTCAACCCGAAGCGATCGAAAGCATATTCCGCATCAAGAAACAACTGCTCTACCTGCGCCGCTCGATCACTCCCTTAAGGGATGTCTTCAATACGATGCTCAGGCGCGAGCAGCCGATCTTCGAGCGCGCAACATACGTCTATTTCCAGGACGTTTTCGATCACATCCTCCGCGTCGCCGACTCGATAGACGCGCTGCGCGACATGCTCGGCTCGACGATGGACGCGTACCTGTCGGTTTCGGGCAACCGGATGAATATGGTGATGAAACGCCTGACCTCGATTTCGACGATCCTGATGTCGGTGACGCTGATCGCGGGCATTTACGGGATGAACTTTAATTTCATGCCCGAACTGAAATGGAGGTACGGCTATATCTTCGCGCTGCTCTCGATGGTCGTCATCGGCTTCGCGCTTTACACTTACTTGAGGAAAGTAAAATGGCTGTAGAAAAGAGGCCGCCGGATCAGTCGGCAGACGCGGGAGAGCAAACAGCCGATACGGCGGAGCTCGCGGCGCGACTCGCCCCACCTGAAGAACAGTCGGAAGGAATAGTCGCCCACCCGGGCTCGAACAACGGCGGCGTAATCATCGTTGATACCGGCAGCCTGAAGCTTCCACAAGGGATGATCGAGGCGGAGAAGGGGATGACGCGGGCGCTTCGTCCGCACCCGATCGTCATCGTCATCCTGTGCGTGGCGCTCGCCTTTATCGCCTTCATCGCGTGGCTGATCTCGGGGATGCCGCCGCAACCGTAAATGTCAAAAATCCGTTTTTGACCGAATTATGGCCGCTTCACGGAAGCGGGCTGGACGGTGGACGTGGCGCCACCCTCACGCGGCGCGTTGTAGCCGGCGCGCGTGAGGGCGATACGCTTGTCGCGACCCGGAGCATCGGCGATCGTGACGCGTACGGCGCGGAATGAGCCATCGCGCGCTTTGTTGGTCGGATTGTAGCCGATGACATACTGCGTCCGGAGGTCGCGCGTGATCTCGGTGGCGATCTGCGGTAACTCGGAGAGCGAGGTGGGGAAAAATACGCGTCCGCCCGTCTCTTTGGCGAGGCGGGTCAGGAGGTTGACCGCCTTCTCGCGCGGGCTTTTACGGATAATGCCGCCTTCTTTGTCGAGTTCGTTGACGAAGCCGATCACGTAAATCTGCACATCTTCTTCACGCAGCCGCGCAAAAAGTTGATCCTGCTTGTAGTAGCTGTCGCGATCTTCACCATCGGTGATGAGAATCAGCGCGCGGCGGCGACGATCGCTCAGGTCATTTCCTTTCTTATACCCGGCGACGCGCTCGGCCGAGAGGTAGACGGCATCGAGAATCGCCGTCGCGCCGCCCTCCACATAGAGGCCCTCCAGCGCATCAAAGAGCAGCGTCTGGTTCGATGTGAAATCCTGCACCGTCTCGATCTTGTCGCTGTCGATGAAACGCACCACGAATGTTTCATCGCCGGTCTTATTGCTGGTGACGATCGTCTTGCTGGCTTCGATTACTTTGTCGATCTGCGTGCGGAGCGAGCCGGAATTATCAATCACGAGGCCGTAATTGATCGGCACTTCCTCTCTGGTGAAAAAGGCGACGCTTTGCTGCACGCCGTTTTCGAAGATCCGAAAGTCATCCTGCCGCACATCATTGATGGGGCGGTTCAGGCGGTCTATCACACGCACGTTCAGGTTGACCAGATTGGTGTCAACTTTGACCACTTCATCATCGCCGATCTCCTGTCCCTGCGGGTCCCGCAAGACGGGCGGCCCATCTTTCGTCGTCTCAGCGGGCGGCTGTTGCATCGTCGGCGCGGGCCCCTTTGGCGCGGGTTCGGCACGCCGCGGGCGTTTATCGGTCGGTTGCTGCTGCGCCTGCGCCGCCTCCACCTGCGGCGCGCGGAGAAGCGACGGAAGAAGCGCGATGACCAGGGTCAGAGCGATCATCAACGCCGTCCGAAGACGAACGGGAGTGGCAGTGCAAGCATCTCTACGGTATCGCATGACGTTTGGGTATCCTTACTAAATAAAAACTTTTGCGTTGATCGCCCGCGCGCGCGTGTTTCTCGATAGAAAGCGCCCCGCACGCCCGACCGCCAAAAGGTGCGGAGGAGGGAGTAACGGGGCGCTTTCGTACTGAGCCAACCTTCAGCGTGGCTCCGCGCGGCTGGGGCAAAGAACGTGTGAGCGTACCTCTTACGCGCCTCGGACGGCAGCGAAGCACGCACAGAACAGGGATGCCCGGAGCGGCGGCGCGCGTTGCCAAGCGTTAATACTTGTTGGCATTCCTCACGCGCGGGGTGCGCCGCCCATTTCTTCAGCGCGGATTGGTGACGGCGTAATAGCCTTCTTTGCTGCGCACGAACAGCCGCGGCAAGCCGCGCGGCGGCGTCACCTTAACCTTTAGTTTATGCCATTTACCGTCGTTTACAAAGTTTGACGGCTTATAGCCGATCGAGTACTGATGGCGGAGCTCGAGCGCGATCCGCTCGAAAATTTCGTTCATCTCGGCGCCCGACGACGGGAAGAACGCTTTACCGCCCGAGACCGAAGCCAGTTCATCGAGAATCGCCTGCCCGGCCACCCCGAGGCTACTGCCCATATCACCGCCGTCGAGAATACCGATGGCGTAGATCAGCACATCGGATTCTTTCAACAGGCGGCGTAACTCGCTAAAAGTATAGCGTGAACTATTATCCTGACCGTCACTGATCAAGAGCACCGCGCGCTTCGGGTGTGAGCCCCGCGTAACTTTTTCGACACCGAGATAACAGGCATCGTAGAGCGCCGTCTGCCCCTTGGTCTGCACAAATGTGAGCTTGTCCATCAGGGCGTCGCTGTCGCGCGTCCGATCCATCAGCAGTTGCGCGCGCGAGTTGAATCCGATCAGGAAATACTCGTCTCCGCCATGGCTCGTCTCCATGAACCGCCCGAGCGCTTCCCGGGCGCGCTGAATCTTATCGCCGCTCATCGAACGCGAAAAATCGAAGATCACCCCGAGGCTGACGGGCGCATCATCGTCGCTAAAAAACGTGATCTCCTGCGGCACCTTATCATCCGTGACCGTGAAAGCGTTCTGATGTAATCCCGTCACGTAACGCCCGTAGGTGTCGGTGACGGTGACGGTCATCGTGATCAAATCCGAATTAACAATCACCGGCCCATCCTGCAGCTCTCCAGCGCTCGCCGGCGCCGGCGCGGCCGATTTTGATTTTTCGTTGTCTGTGAGCTGCTGCTGGGCGAGGCCGGGGCTTGCCAGAGGGGCAAAAAGAAGGGTGACGGAGGAAAAAGCAAGGCAGGAGATGAGCGCGACTCGAATTCCGATTGGGCGCTGCGCTTTCATAAAAACCCTCCTGATATAACACGGATGTCGAGCTTCGCCTGGATCCCGCGCGCTGCCTGACACTTCGGTTACTCTCAAACGGTTAATGGGAAGACTTTTTCAGCTCTCGCCCGCATTGTAGGACACGGCCGACAGCCGACGCAAGAACCATCTTGCGAATTATGATCATCTCCCTGCAACTTTCGGTGCAGGGCGGCGTGAAAGTCTATGCTTTAGAGCGCCGCGTTGCCTCGATGGTTGGCCGGGCGCGTGCTATACTTTTCCGCCTGTCGTATATATCGGGCGGCAGCCATTTTTTTGCGATGTTTTAGCGATGGCCGAGTTCATCTGTCGTTTGGGAACGCCTGCGGGCGAGGTCGTGACGCGCACCGTCGAGGCGGTTGGCGCCCCGGAGGCGCGCACCCGTCTCGAAAGCGAAGGCTTTCGCGTCTTTTCCATCGTGCCGCCGAAATTCTCGGGGGTTTCGGCGCTGACGCGGGGTGGCCGCGCCGGCGCGACGGCGCGCGTTAAAGCGGGCGACTTTCTCCTCTTCAATCAGCAGCTCGCCGCGCTCATCCGCGCCGGAATACCGATTCTGCAGGCCATCTCGATGCTGCGCCGCCGCGCGGCCAGTGCGCGCCTGCGCCTCGTGCTCGGGGATGTCGAAGATAAGATTCGCGGCGGGATGGCACTCTCCGCCGCCTTTGCCGCCCAGGGACCGATCTTTCCACGGATTTACACGGCTTCGATTCTGGCGGGCGAGCGTTCCGGCGCGCTCGATGAAGTGCTCGTTCGCTATAACACTTATATGCGGCGCGGCGTCGAGGTCCGTCGTAAGATTCGCGGGGCGCTCGCCTATCCGCTGCTGCTATTGGTGGCATCGTTCGGTATGGTCGCCTTTCTCACCGTCTATGTGGTGCCGCGGATGTCGGGGCTGTTCCAGGGTTTCAATAAGGACCTGCCGACGATCACGCTGGTCGTCGTCGGCCTTTCGGGAGTGGTGGCGGCGAACTTTTTCTGGGTCGCCCCGCTGCTGTTCGCAAGCGGCGTTGCCATCCTGTTCTGGTCGCGCACGACACGGGGCCGCCTGACGCTGGACGCCCTGCTCTTGAATCTTCCGATCGTCGGGCAGCTCCTCATCCAATTAGCCGTGGCGCAGGTGACGCGCTCGCTCTCGACGCTTCTGGCCGGCGGCATTACGCTGGTCGAATCATGGGAGATCGCCGCTGAAGCGATCACCAACCGCGAGCTGCGCCGCAAGAGTTCGGCGATTTTGCCGCTGATCCGCGAGGGGCGCTCATTTACGGAAAGCCTCGAGTCGGCCGGATGGATCCCCTCGCTCGCGCTCGATATGACCGGCGTCGGCGAGCGTTCCGGCTCTTTACGCGAGATGCTGGAGGAAGTAGGGACCTTCTATGACGCCGAATCCGAAGTGCGCCTCGAACAGTTGACGACGATTTTGGAACCTGCGATTCTGCTTGTCATGGGCGGCATCGTGATCACGATCTTGCTCGCAATTTATCTCCCGATCATTCAGTCGATCTCAAGCGTCACGGGACGCTGAACCGACGGGTCTTCAACCTCTCACACTGAGAGCATCTGAACGAGTTCACGCGATGAAACAGGCATCTGAAGAAATCACGGAAACTCCGCCTGCCATCTCGACGGAAATGCCTTCGGCGGCGCGTCGGGAAAGTGGCGGCGGCACCAACGGCGACGACCATCTGCTATCGATCTCTGATACGGATCTGCCGCCGGAGGTGCGCGCGGCGCATGACCTGGCTCGTCGCTACCGCCTGCGTTATGTGGATTTACTTCCGCCCGAAGGCGATTCGCCGATTGACTTTGCGCTCCTCGGCGAGTTGCCGGTTGATTTGATGGTCCGCTATCAGTTCGTGCCACTGCGACGCGAGGGCAGCCGACTCCATATCGCGATGGCCGATCCGACCGACCTTGAACGTCTCGACGAATTAGCGAACGCGCTCCGCGCGCGTGTTGTTCCGTATGTCGCCACGGCCGGGGCGATCGATGTCGTCCTGCGTAAAGGCGACGCGACGCAGCGCGTCTTGCAGGAGGCGGCTTCGGGCTTCCGCATCTCGCTCGTGAAGGAAACGGAGAGCGGCGAAGAGGTCTTAGACCTTGACCGCCTGGCGACCGACTCCGAGATGTCGCCGATCATCAAGCTCGTCGACACCATCGTTTATCAGGCGATGGAATCGCGCGCCTCCGACATCCATATCGAAACCCGCGACACAGAGGTGCAGGTCAAATACAGAATTGATGGGGCGCTCTACGCCAAGGTTGATCCGATCGACCTGGCCTACCACCAGACGCTGATCTCGCGCATCAAGGTGATGTCGGAACTCGACATCGCCGAGCGCCGCGTACCGCAGGACGGGCGCTTCCGCGTCCGTTACAAGGGCCGCACGGTGGATTTCCGCGTCTCGATCATGCCGACGGTCCACGGCGAAGACGCCGTCATTCGTATTCTCGATAAAGAGCAGATCAACGAATCCTTCCGCGATTTGCGGCTCGATGTTGTCGGCTTCGCCGAAGAGGACGTGAGAAAATTTCGCCGTTACATCGCCGAGCCGTACGGGATGGTGCTGGTGACGGGGCCGACGGGGTCGGGTAAAACGACGACGCTTTACGCCGCGCTCAACGAGATCAGGAACGAAGAAGATAAGATCATCACGATCGAAGACCCGGTCGAATACCAGTTGCACGGGATTACCCAAATCCCGGTCAATGAAAAGAAGGGGCTCACTTTTGCGCGCGGTCTGCGCTCGATCCTGCGCCACGATCCCGATAAAATCATGGTCGGTGAGATACGCGATACGGAAACCGCGCAGATCGCCATTCAATCCGCGCTGACCGGACACCTGGTCTTTACCACCGTCCACGCCAACAACGTGATCGATGTGATCGGGCGCTTTCTTAACATGGGCGTCGAGCCTTATAATTTCGTCTCGTCATTGAACTGCGTCCTGGCGCAGCGCCTGGTGCGTTTGCTCTGTACGGTTTGCCGCCGTCTTTATCGCCCGTCGGACGAAGAGTTGATCGAGTCAGGACTCAGACCGGAAGAACACCGCGACCGGGTCTATTATATGAGCGTCGGTTGCGATGCGTGCAATCACACGGGGTATCGCGGACGGACGGCGATTCACGAATTGCTTGATCTGTCGGATAATATTCGTGAGATGATCGTCGAGCGGCGACCGGGTTCGGAAGTGCGGCGCGCCGCCGAGGCCGAGGGCTTATCGAGCCTGCGCGAGTCGGCGCTGCAAAAAGTATTCGCCGGCGTGTCTACCCTGCACGAGATCAATCGCGTCACGTTCGTCGAGGAAATGAAGCCGAGCGTCGCGCCATTGAGCGTAAAACAGTAGGCAGTCAACGGACGAGCAGCTGGCATCTAGAGGCTGGTTCCCGTCCTCTTCAGCCGCTGATGGCCTTCCGGCTTTCGGGAACCAGGCTCGCCCGTAAGGCGTGTAATGAAAGCGACCAGAGAGCGCAGCTTCGCCGGTTGTGCCCGCGATAAGGAGCCAGCTCGCTGCTTGACTGGGGTTTCAACAAAGCCCTGTCTCCGGCTATACTCAGCAGCCGTCAGTTTTTCAGAGCGCGCGATCAGGAGTCACCCGTTAGTTTTTCGCTCGCCGTCCATCTACGGTGGCCCGAAACCGAAAAGGTTCGAACGTGTCCGGATAGCCCACAGCTTGAATGGAGTGAGGTTTGATATGAAAGTTTATGCTCGTTGCCGTGTGCGTTCATTCGCCGCGTTTCTGATGGCGATCTGCCTGCTGGCCGCGCCGATCACCGCGCTGGCCAAGAAAGGCGAGAAAAACTACAAGCGCGGTCTACAGTACGAGACGGCCCAGCAGTGGGAGAAAGCCGCCCAGGAATTCGCGCTCGCCGTCGCGGCCAGTCCCTCCGATATCGAGTATCAGCTTCACTACCGGCGCGCCGTTTTCAATGCCTCGCAGACCTTCATGCAGCAGGGCCGCGCGCTCGCCGAGCGGGGTGATTACATCGGCGCCTATAACGCCTTCCGCCAGGCTTACGGCTATGATCCGGTCAACGAGTTGGCGCTCAACGAGATGCAGCGCATGCTGCGTTTGCAGCGCGAAAAAGAGGGCCTGCCGCCGGAAGAGGATGACGGGAAGGGAAATGGCGTCGGCGGCTCCGGGCAGGTCGCGCCGACATCTTTTCAGATGAACGGCGCCGGCGGTAATGGCAGCAGCGCCGTGCGCAGCAGCAGCAGCGCGCAAGTCGAGACGCTGCCGCCGACGCGCGCCGAGCAACTGCGAGTGATAACGTACAGCGGCGATCTCGAAGCCTTCATCCGTAACCTCGCCGAGCAGCTCACCCTCAACGTCGTCTTCGACCGCGACTTTCCGCGACGGACGATCAACATTAACTGGCGCGACGTGACGACAGCGCAGGCGCTCGATTATCTCTTCACCGCGCAGGGACTATTCTTCACCAGGTTGAGCCGCCGGACGATTCTCGTCGCCGATCAAAGCAAGCGTCCGATCTACCAGCAACTCGTTCTGCGTACCTTCTATCTCCAGAATCTTGATCCGAACGATGCCCGCACGTACATCCAGACTGCCGTCCCGGCGCAGCCCGGACGGCAGCCGCAGGTGATCGCCAATAAAGCCACCAACAGCATCACCGTGCGTGATACGCCGGAGAATATTCGCCTGATCGGCGAGCTGCTGCAAACCATTGATAAGGATCGCGCCGAAGTCGTCATGGACGTCAGCATCTACGAAGTGCAGCGAACAGACCTGCTGCAGCTCGGCATCCAGCTCGGCACGGCCACCACGCTCGCCAATCTGGGCGGAACCTCCGGACTCTCGATCCTCGGCGGCAGCCGGCAGGTGGCGCAGCAGACCGTGGCGTCGGTACCGACGGCGCTCGGCGCGGCCTTCGCCCTGCCGGCTTCGACCATCTCCGCGCTGCAGAGCAAGAGCAATACGCGGCTGGTCTTCTCGACACAGGTTCACGCCTTCGACGGCGAGAAGTCGGAGACGCGCATCGGCGCCAAAGTGCCGGTGCAGACGGCGAACGTCTCACCTTTCGGCGGCTTCTCGCAGCCCACGGCGGGAGGCCAGACCGGAACCGGCGTTAATCCGGGCGCTTTTGGCGGCACGGGTTTCCCCGTAATTCAGTATGAAGATACGGGTCTGTCGCTCGATTTTACGCCGCAGGTCTTCTCCAATCAGGACGTTCAGGTCAAGATGGTGATCGAGACCAAGGACGCCAGCACCAGCACGAACACACTGACACCGACCTTTACGCAGCGCCGGATTACGGGCACGGCGCGCATCCCGAACAACAAAACGATGCTGATCGCGAGCATCGCGCAGGATCGGCAGACCGATGGGCGCGTCGGACTCCCGGTGCTCGGTCTGATTCCGGTGCTGGGCCGGTTCTTCAGCACGCCGCGACGCAGCGATGTGCAGAGCGACGTGGTCATCACCGTCACCCCGCGCGTAATTCGCGCGCCAAACGTCGGCCCCAGTGACGAAGTGATTCGCCCGGGCGGCTCGCTCCAGACGCCGCTCAACGATACGCTCGAAGCGATGCTCAGGCAGACCGACCGCGAGGATCAGCTCGCCGCTGCCCGTCAGCTTCCGACAAATGTCACCGCGCAGTTGCCC
>JANOGZ010001093.1:0-5769 GCA_031406255.1 Pyrinomonadaceae bacterium
CATAAGCTTTGAACAAATCCTTTGCCGACTCTGCCACTCTTCCGAGCCGTTTGAAAACATTTAAGAGATGTGGCCCATCCCGCTCCCGATGTACACGCCCAGCAAACATCCGGTGTGCGACGCATTAGCCCGCATGATCTCCTCGGGCGGGCCGGTGGCGATCACCTCGCCGCCCGCGTCGCCGCCCTCCGGCCCGAGATCAATAACATAATCCGCGGTCTTGATGACGTCGAGATTGTGCTCGATGACGAGGAGCGACCCTCCCGCCTCGACGAGCGTGCGGAAGGCGGCGAGCAGCTTGTTGATGTCATCAAAATGCAGTCCGGTCGTCGGCTCGTCGAAGATGTAGAGCGTTTTCGCGGCGGTGCGTTTCGATAGATGAGCGGCGAGCTTAACGCGCTGCGCTTCTCCGCCTGAGAGCGTCGTGGCCGACTGGCCGAGACGCAGGTAGCCGAGCCCGACATCATCGAGCACGCGCAGGCGGTTGGTTATTTTGTTGACGTCACGGAAGAAGGTCATCGCCTCGCGCACGGTCATGCCGAGCACGTCGTTGATGTTCTTGCCGCGATAGCGCACGTCGAGCACCTGCGGCTTGAAGCGCGTGCCCTTGCATTCTTCGCAGATGAGTTCGACGTCGGCGAGGAACTGCATCTCGACCGTCACCGTGCCGTCGCCCTCGCATACGTCGCAGCGCCCGCCGGGCACGTTGAAGGAGAAGAACGACGGATCGAAGCCGCGCGCACGCGCCTCGCGCGTCGCCGAGAAGAGTTCGCGGATCGCGTCGTAAACTTTGATGTAGGTGACGGGATTCGAGCGCGGCGTGCGCCCGATCGGCGATTGATCGACGAGAATGCAATCATCCAGCTGCTGCCCGCCGTCGAGCTTTTGAAACGCGCCGACGTGCCCCTGCCACTCGCCGCGCCCCTTTTTCAGCCCGGCATAAATCACGTCATGGACGAGCGTGGATTTTCCCGAGCCGCTGACGCCCGTGACGCAAACGAACATATCGAGCGGCACATCCACGTCGATATTCTTGAGATTGTGCTCGCTCGCGCCGCGCACCGTGAGACGCTTTTTCTTCGGCACGCGGCGCTGCTTCGGTTCCCGGATCTCGACTTCGCCGCGCAGGTATCGCCCGGTCAGGGTAGGCGCGTCTTTCACGAGACCTGCAAAGTCGCCTTCATATACGACGCGCCCGCCGAGCTCACCGGCCGCCGGGCCGATATCCAGGATATGATCGGCGGCGCGCATCATCTCTTCGTCGTGCTCGACGACGAGCACGGTGTTTCCGATGTCCCGCAGGTTATGCAGCAATGCGATGAGCCGCTCGCTGTCGCGCGGATGAAGGCCGATCGAGGGTTCGTCCAGCACATAGAGCGCGCCGACGAGCGATGAGCCGAGATTGGTAGCGAGCTGGATGCGCTGCGCTTCGCCCCCCGAGAGCGTCGAGGCGAGACGGTCAAGCGTCAGGTAAACGAGCCCGACATCGACGAGGAAGCGCAGCCGTCGCCGTATCTCATGCAGCACCTTGTCGGCGATCGCCATCTGTTCGGGCGAGAGCTCGAGCGTCTCGAAAAAAGCGGCCGCCTCTTTGACCGGCAGCAGGCAAATTTCCGGCAGCGTCTTGCCCCCGACGCGCACGTCGCGCGCTTCCTGCCGCAGCCGCCCGCCGCCGCAGTCCGGACACAGCGTATAGCCGCGATATTTCGCGAGAAAAACGCGCACGTGGAGCTTGTATTTTTTCGTCTCCAGCCACGCGAAGAAGCCGCGCACGCCCTCCCAGTTGCCCTTGCCTTCGATCAGCGCGCGCTGGTGCGGGCGCGACAGTTCGCTGAACGGCACATCCATCGGGATCCCTTCCGCGCGGCAGAAACGGCGCATCTCCGTCCGCGCCCATTCATGCTGGGGCTTCGTCCACGGCTCGATCGCTCCCTCCCCCAGGCTGAGGCCCGGGTTCGGGATGACGAGATCGAGATCGAGGCCGATGATGTTGCCGAAGCCCTGACAGGTCGGGCATGCTCCGTAAGGATTATTAAAGCTGAACAGGCGCGGTTCGGGCTGCGCGTAGATCGTGCCGTCGTATTTGCATTCGAAACGCTCGGAGAAGCGAAGCCGGCGCGACTCGTCTTCGACGGTCTCGATGATCGCCGTCCCGTGGCCTTCGGTGAAGCAGGTCTCAAACGAGTCGACGAGTCGCTCGCGCACTTCGGGGCGCGCCACAAGGCGGTCGACCAGCACGTAGACATCTTTGAAATCGGGGCGGGCGTAATCATCGGGCGAGCGCAGTTCGATCGTTTCGCCCCGGCTGTAAAGCCTGGTGAAGCCGCGCTGCATCAGGCTCATCACATGGGCGGTCACCGCGCGCGCGTCCGGGGGGGCGTCCGTCCCGTTCACCCGTTTGCGTTTGCCGCGCCCCGTTTTTTTCGATCCCTTCGATTCCTCGCCATTGCCTTCCACGCGCATCCCCGCTTCGGCGGGAAACAGGACGTAAAAGCGCGTGCCTTCGGCGAGCGCGGCGAGCGTCTCCTGCGCGGCCGATTCGGGCGAGTCGTGATGCACTTCGCGCCCGCAGACGCGACAGTAGGTTATCCCGACGCGCGCGTACAGCAACCGCAGGTAATCGTAGATTTCCGTCTGCGTGCCGACGGTCGAACGCGGATTGCGCGTCGAGTTCTTCTGGCGGATCGCGATCGCCGGCGGAATGCCTCGCACCTCGTCGACATCCGGCTTATCCATCCGCTCCAGAAACTGCCGCGCGTAGGCCGAGAGCGATTCGACGTAGCGGCGCTGCCCTTCGGCGTAGATCGTATCGAAGGCGAGCGAGGATTTACCCGAGCCGCTGACGCCCGTGACCACCGTCAGCCGCTCGATCGGAACCGAGAAAGATATATTTTTGAGATTGTTGACGCGCGCCCCGCGCACCGTGATGGCTTGTTCTGTCATGTCCTGAGATTACTTCGTCCGAGCATATAGTGAGAGATTTGTGGCCGCGGCGAAACACACATGATACTCCGATTTCGAAGATTGGCGAAGCGCGGACAGCGTCGCTTGCGAAGAGAGAGCGGGCCGTGACCAGTGATCAGATAAAGAACTTCAGGCTCAAGAGAAACTTACCAGCGCACATCGTAGCGGGCGAAGCCGGCGCGCCATGATCCCACGCCGAGCACGGGGATTGCGCCATCGATGGAAAGGAGGGAATCAGGCGGGCGGCGGACGCGGTAGGTGCGCCCGGTCGGCGATCGAACCGAGAGCGTCACGCGGTCGAGGTCGGTGGCGATGATGGTGGCATCGCGCCAATCAGCGCGGCAGCGAAGAATCAGATGCGCGCCCAGCGGCAGCGCGGCGAGCGTCAGGGAAGCGGTGGCGGGTGAAGAAGAAGCGAGGTCGTCGGGCGCAGGAGTTGAAGCATCTGTCTCGGACGACCTCGAAATAGTGGCGCTCACGTCTCTTGAATCTTAGACCGGGTCTTCAAAAGGAAGGTCCGGCTGGCGGGGCCCGCGCCGGCTGACGGCATACGCGCGCAACGACATCGACAGGATCATAAAGGCAATGCCGATCCACAGCAGCGCCCAGAAGAGGGACGGAATCCCGGTCGCGCTCGCCATATTCACGGCGTCCGAATGAGAGTTTGTCGCGGCTGAAAGAAACAGCAGAGTCTTCAGATCAAACAGCGCATTAAGCACGCACTGCACGGCGAGAAAGCTGACGAGGAAGGCAGCGGCGCGCGGGCTGGCGTAGCGGGCGGCGGCGAGCAGTCCGAGGAAGAGACCGGCGCCAGCGGCGATCGTGAACGTACTGAACAGCATGCCGTGCATTAACGGACTGATCAGGCCATAGGCGATCGTGAGCGTGAGAATCAGACCGGCCGAACCGGCCAGCACGAGGCGCGCGGCGACGGTGCGACGGATGAGCGCCAGCAGCAGCGCGCCATACGCCATCGCGCCGAGATAGCCCGCGCTCGAAACGAACATCTGCGAGAAGAGACCGCCATTAGTCGAATAGACCTCGCCGCTCGTATTCATCGCGACGCTCAGGTAATAAACCGAATTGCCGGTCAGAAGCGCGGCCAGCGCGTGTCCTCCCTCGTGGATGAAGGTGACGAAGATGCGAAAGGGATACGTTAACACTTCCGCGAAAGGAATGAACCACAGCACGACCGTCAGTGCGGCGGCGACGAGCAGCGTGCGAACCTGCGGGCGCGCGTCTTGTGCGATCTTTATCATCATCTCAAAATCTCCGCTTCGAAAAGCCTTCAAACTCGCCAGAGTGGGCGTGGGCTATTGTACGACGAGCACGCACAGGGAAACAATGCGGCCCGCCGTCCGTCGAAACTATCAACGCCTTTTCGGACCTGTTTGTTCCCCGCGCCGGTAAATGCCGGATTTACCGCCGGTTTTTTCCTCGAGGCGCGCATCGGTGATCGTCATCTCTTTGTCCAGCGCCTTGCACATATCATAGACGGTCAGCGCCGCGATGGTCGCGGCGGTCAGCGCTTCCATCTCGACGCCGGTCTGCGCCTGCGTCGCGGCCTCGGCTTCGATATAGACGCCGTCATCCTGGAGTTCGGCACGGACGTCAATATGGGCGAGCGGGAGCGTGTGGCAGAGCGGGATCAGCTCGGCCGTCCGTTTGGCGGCCATGATGCCGGCGAGGCGCGCCGTCTCCAGCGGATCGCCCTTCGGCGTGCGATTGGCGCGCACTGCCAGTACCGTCTCCGGCGACATCAATACACGCGCGGAGGCGACGGCGCGACGCGCAGTCACGGGCTTCGCGCTCGTATCAACCATCGCAACGCGACCCAGATCGTCGACGTGGGATAGTTTCTTCATCAACAGCAGGCAGTATGCAGAAGATCGCTCGCGGAAAGCAACAGCCGGGGCCGCCCGGCCTTCTGTTAAGGGCTGAGCGGCTCTCATGTTTTTTGCTTGACGGCGTGGATGATGAGCGTGTTGCCGCCGAGCAGGATTTCGTCGGACTGGAGCTCCGCCGTCCAGCGCTCGCGTCGCTTGCGTTCGGGCGTGAGGCGGCCGAGCAGACGAATTAGTCCGACGAGCGGACGGTAGGCCCACAGGTGGGCTTTGGCTTTGTCGCGGTGTAGTCGCAGGATCTCGAAACCATACTTTTCGAGCGTGTAACGCAGTTCCGAATAGGCGATCGGGTTGATGTGCAGAGCGACCTCTTCCATGTCACCGTATCCGTCGCGCCGGTTGGCCAGATATTCGCGCGAGAGCGGCTTGAAATGCGAAGTGTAGCCGTAGAGCAACCACTTGAGGCGTTCTTCGATGTTGAGGATATTCGGAATGGTCGCGATCAGGTGCCCGCCGGGTCTGAGCAGGCGTCCGAGCTCGCGGATCGCCTGGTGCGGATTCTCGATATGTTCGAGCCCTTCGACACAGGTGATGTAATCAAACTCTTCGTCCCCGTAGGGGAGCACGCCCGACAGGTCGCCGCGCTTGATTTCGACCTCTTTGAGCCGAAAAATCTCCGGGTACAGATCGCAGCAGCGCACGTTGAATCCGGCGGCCGTCAAGCGTGCGGCGAGCGCTCCCTCGCCGGCCGGCACGTCGAGCAGCGCGTTGGCGCCGCCCCGGCGCAGCACCGTTCTGAGAATCCCTTCGGCCACCTGATGAATGGCCTCGTGCGCCAGCGGCACGGCTGCGCGCTCGTCGGCGAAGAACGCAGTGGGGGCATCGGTCGCCGCCTCTCTGTCGTGCATGATTGATTCATCCCGGCAGGCGCACGATCCTGACGCGCGCGCCCGCTTCCAAA
>JANOGZ010001200.1:0-1016 GCA_031406255.1 Pyrinomonadaceae bacterium
GGGGGCAAGAGCGAGGAAGCCTTGAGGTGGCTACGCGTGACCGTCACAGAGGGCTTCCCCTGTTACCCGCTTTTTCTGCGCGACCCGTTTCTCGACCCGATCCGAAAAGACCCGGAGTTCATCAAGTTCCTGGACGAGATGAAAGAGCAAGGGGAAGGCTACATGCGAAGATTTGGACCATAAGGTTGATTTGACACTAGCGAGTCGGTCCAACAAAGGCATCCGCCGGAGCCGCAGCAGCGCGTTTCTTACGACTCGTCCCGGTTACTTTCGGCTTGGTCGTCGCAAAGCGGCGACCCGGTGATGCCCGTCGTTACCATTTATTACATATGGATTCAATCGTTATACTCATATCTCCCTTCTGAAATTTCAACTCCCATGCGGTATTCCGGCGGACGTTTATCCTTCTCCTAAAACGTCGGTTGAAAAAGTATCGAGTTGAAAAACAGGCGCGTCGTGATGCGCCAGATGGCGCGAAAATTCGGATCCTCGGCATAGAGCACGACGTGCCCGTCGCCGGTCGGTTCTTCGAGCACATAAGCCGTGCCGCGCAGCAGTCGCTCCGTATTATTCGGCCAGACAAATCCGGCGATGTGCAAAGATTGGCTGCTATCATTGCTGAAGACGACGGCGTTCGTGCCCTCCTTCGACGGCCGGAAGAAATAGGCCGAATCAACCAGCACGGGCAGCGTGCCATCTTCATAACCATAAGTGAGCGGTGTGGTGCGATCGAGCGTGGCGCGCATGATCGCGCCCGGCACGGCCTCGGGAACTTTGCCGGGACGCGCCGAGGGTGAGGCGATCGGCGGAAGATCGGGCGGCGCACCCTCCATCTTCTCCGTCTGCGCTTGTGTTTCGCGCGGCGGCTCTTCCCCATCGGCAGCAGCCGGCGTCGTCTGCGTCACGGGTTGCCGCCCCTTGCGTGTGGTCGGAGCGGCACCCGCCGCGGGGGTCGGGGAAGGCGACGGGGAGACTGGCGGCTCCGCGCCGTCCGTCTTTTTGTCGCCCTGATCGTC
>JANOGZ010001260.1:0-5961 GCA_031406255.1 Pyrinomonadaceae bacterium
CGCATCCGGCCAGCATAATTTAACCCAATCCATTTCAAACATTTTCCAGCTTTTGAGGGCGGCGACCGCCAGCGCGAATGTTTCCCGTCCTTCGCCAAGCCGGACACGGTTGTGGTCAATGCTATATCCGCCGGGCGCAGCGCTCCGAGAGGCGCCCACTTCGGGATATGAAAATACTT
Organism: Pyrinomonadaceae bacterium; assembly: GCA_031406255.1. Classification (GTDB taxonomy): domain Bacteria; phylum Acidobacteriota; class Blastocatellia; order Pyrinomonadales; family Pyrinomonadaceae; genus JANOGZ01. The sequence goes on from JANOGZ010001260.1 coordinate 180, forward strand.
CATGCTGCTGTGAATAGAGGAACCGGCGAATTTTATCTTCGGATGGTCTGGCGAGTAGAAACACGATCACTTCAGCGTGAGCATCAAACGTCTGCCTTCAGCGACCACGCCCGAGACGGCGAAGGATCACAAAACCGCTGTCGTGCGCGGTCGCGGCGCTTGAGTTGTGATGCCGCCCGGGAAAGGTAATATCTGTAGTGGGCTATTTTATTTGATTGCTACTGTATGGGTTTGGGCTCGAGTTTATCAATGCGGTCTTCAGCGTCCCGCAAATCAGCGCGAGTCTCATGGACGATGGCTTCAATCCGGTCAAGCCGCTTCGAGAGCTCTCGTCTTGTTTCCAGGATTTCCTTAAGGGCTTGCTCCCAGATCGGCTTCGTGTCGTAAGCACGCGCTTCGAGTGTTTGCAGGCGCGCATCAAGGCCTCCCATGTTGGAATCCAGGACATCGAAACGAGCGAAAACTCGCTCCTCGAAGGACCGACTGCCGTTCATGTTATCTGTGGTCTCTTCACTCATGGCTTTCACCAACTTGGGATTATGAAGCCTATTGAGCCCACATTCAAGCAGAAACCAACCTCGGAGCGGTTAGTCAATGAGCACGACGCGGCATAACGCCGGAAGTGAGCGGCGCACAGCCCGCTGAGGATAATAAGACGGCTGATTTGCGCGGTCGCGGCAATAAGATGTCAGACGGTAACTCCTCCTCCTGTGCAACCCCTCTGCTTCCTGCGCTCGCGCCCTACGCTTCGAGAGTAGCCTCCATCGTGATCTGCGCCTTCAATAACCGTGACACCGGACATCCGGCTTTGGCATTATTGGCGGCTGTCTCAAAGGCTTGCCGGTCAGCCCCCGGTATTCTCGCGGTCACGTCCAGGTGTACGGCTGTGATCGTAAATCCGGCGTCTGTTTTCTCAAGCGTTACGGTCGCCTTCGTATTGATATTCTCCGCCGTCATGCCGGCGGTAGCCAGCTGACCGGAAAGAGCCATCGAGAAACATCCGGCGTGAGCAGCCGCGATTAGTTCTTCAGGGTTAGTGCCAGTGCCTTCTTCAAAGCGAGTGCTGAATGAATACTGGGTGTCCGAGAGGACACCGCTATCAGTCGAGATCGTTCCCCGACCATCTTTAAGACCGCCCTTCCAAACAGCTGAGGCTTTACGTTTCATGATTTCCTCCTGCGTCCAATTTGTTAGCTTCGTTATTCGAGACAGCCATCCCAGGCCGCGCTTTACCTGCCGCCTGCTGCCGTGATTGATAGAAGGTAATACTAATGAATGGGTCAGGCAAGCACGGTCGTCCGTCATAAGACGACCGTTAACCGATCGTCCTGGGTTTGCATTCATGCTCAGGGTCTTCGAGCAGCTTGATCACCGACTCGCAGTTGGCCCGGCGGGCATCAGTCAAAGGCGTACCACCCCAGCGGTCGATCGGATTCAAGTTGACGCCTTTGGAGACAAGATATTCGACGATGTGCGCGTGTCCTTCCGAAGCGGCGAGGTGGAGCGCCGTCCGGCCATCGTAATCGGCTCCATCCAGATCAACTCCCCACGCGGTCAGCCGCTGCACTTCATTCAGGTCGCCCTGGCTCGCCGCCCAGCAAAGTTTGACGACGCCCTCGATCCTCGTTTGATTCTTCTTCAGGCGCGGATCGCGTTTGTTGTCCTGACCGCTCGTCAGGCTGTCGTGATTGTGGAAGTTATACTTGGCGACGAGCTGCCGGCAGAACTCGATGCCGCGGACAGAGTTTCCCAGTGAGTCCAGACGCGGCGACCAGACGCAGATGCCCATCACCTGCGGCACCACCAGCATCAAAGCGCCCGACACCCCGCTCTTCGCGGGCAGCCCGATGGTAAATGCAAACTCGCCCGAGAAATCATACATGCCGCACATCGACATCAACGATAAACAATGCTGAACCGTCCGGGGATTGAAAATCTTATCTCCGGTGATGGGGCAGATCCCGGCGTTGGCGAGCGAAGCCGCCGCAATCGCCATGGCTTCGGCATTGGTTTCTATCGAGCAACACTGAAAGTAGAACTCCAGGGTTTGAAGCAAATCGCTGCCTTCCGGGAATGCCTTGTTTTCGCGCATGAAGTACCCGAGCGCGAAGTTACGGTCGGCGGTCTCCCTTTCGGAGCGATACACGGGGTTGTTGAAACCGACGTAATGTCCGCCCGTCAGCCTCCTCCACGTTCCCAGGACGCACTCGAAGCGATCGGCGAGATCCAGCTCCGGCTTGATCAGCGAGCAAGCCATGATCGCGCCGGAGTTGATCAGCGGATTATGCGGCAGCCCCTCGGTGTTGAGAGATAGCTCATTGAAGTGGCGCCCGCTCGGCTCTCTTCCGACATGCCGGTGAACCGTCCCCTCGCCGTGCTCTTCGAGCGCGAGACAATAATTTACCGGCTTGCACACGGATTGCACGCAAAAATCAACTTTCGAGTCGCCGAGAGAAAATCTCTGGCCGTCGATGGTGCAGAGCGAAATGGCGAGCTGCTCGGGGTTGACTCGCCCCAGTTGCGGAATATAGTTGGCGACCTGTCCGGAGGTCTTCTTTTTGATGCTCTCGTACATCGCTTCAAAATCAGCGACGAGGTCTTGAAAATCAGGAATCGCCATGTTTCCCTGAATCGCATTCTTGATCAAACTGCTGTTCTGCCGCGCGACCTGCTTGAACTGCTCGTAACTAATCTGGTGCTCCGCGTCGAGCGCGTCGAGCGAGTTGACCGTCTCCTGAATGCGCGGATCGTCGCCGAGAATGCCGCATTCGAGAAGTTTGCAGAACAGCTCTTCTTTCGATATCGAGCCATCAGCATCACGGTCAAACAGGCTGAAGAGACGGTGATATTCGAGATCGACACCGTCCACGGGTGCGGCGGGTGGAGGCAAAACAGTAATGGCGTCCAGAGTCTGGCTGGCCAGAGATTCGTCCGGATGATTGGGGTTCTTCATAGCGATCTCCTATCGAGAACACATAGTAACCCTGCCGGAGCGCCCGTATCAATGCGAATAATCCCCCTTTTCCCACATCAACGCTTGCTGATATGCGGAGAGATCCGAAGGGATCGGAATAATTCGTGTCCGAATAATCGTTGACTTGCCGCCGGACTTAACATAGAAGCTTCTCGCTCTACCAAAATCCGCTTTCACTGGATCAACAATGCCGTCCCGTACGCTCGAACGTCTTCTCGACCACCTCGATGAATTGAAACGCCGCTTCGGGACGCCGGAGGACCAAACGCGCATCGAGCGAGCGCTGGCCCGGCTCGCGCGACGGCGCTTCACCGATGCGGCCTCGCTGATACGCTTTCACGATGCCCTGCTCTTCATCCGCGCCTACCCGCCCGGTCCGGCCATCCTGCGTCAGACCGAGGCCATCCTCTCATCTTTCACCGAACGCATCGCGCAACTTCGCGCGGCGGGCGCCGAGGACCTCTCCGCGTTTGCCGAGCCGGAAGTGTCCGGTATCGTCGGGACATCTTTCTCGGCCCTTTACAGCTACGACATAGTGCGCTGGCTGGCCGGGTCTCATCCCGGAAGGGTTCGCCTTGATTGGGAAGGCTACGAGGAAGGCGCGCGCCTCGGCGCGACCCTGCCCAGATTCCTCCCGCTCTTCGAAGAGGGCGCGTATGTGGAAACGCCGATCCCCTATCTGACGTGGCTGCGCGCCGCGAAAGGTCCAAAAAACAGCGAGCTCGCGTGGCTCCTGCGCCGCTTCGCGGAGTTGCCGATCTCCGACAAGGAAAAGGCCGAGCTTTTCGATTCGCTGAAGCTGTGGGTTCACTGGGAACTCGGTAACTCTCCAGCGACACGCACGAAGATGAGGCAACGGGTGTCGAAGATGTTCTATCACGACGGCCCGCTTCTGCGCCGGAGCGACGTCTCGCTCGCGCGTGAACTGGAGCAGTCGCCGCCGTTGCCGCTCAGGAAGCTGTCCCGCGCCGCCGGCGAAAAGATCCTTCGGATGGGCCGCGACACGATGGCTATTCGTTACCGGGAACTTCATGGCTTCACCTACGGCGACCCGCGGCACGTCCTCAGGGCGGAGGCCGGACGGGGCATCGAAATCTTTATCTGGGGCGTCCCGCCCGCGCGTCGTTTGCCGCTGCACGCTTACACGGCGGCGCTCATCTTTAAGAATGGAGTGCCGATCGGCTACGCCGAAGGGCTCTCGCTTTTCGAACGCATGGAGTGCGGCCTCAATATTTACTATACCTTTCGCGACGGCGAATCGGCGTGGTTATTCGCGCGGCTGCTACGACTCTTCCGCCAGTTTCACGGTGTCACGGTTTTTTCGATCGATCCGTACCAGCTCGGCTTTGCGAACGAGGAAGGGATCGAGTCGGGAGCATTCTGGTTTTACCGCAAACTCGGCTTCCGCCCCGTTCGGCCCGATCTGGCACGGATCATGTCGGCCGAAGAACGCAAGATCGCGAGCCGGCCCGCGTACCGCACGCCGGTTCGTGTGCTGCGACGGCTTGCCGTCGGGCATGTGCTGTTCGAACTACCCTCCGCGCGGCAGCGGGGCGAGTGGGATCACTTTCACATACGCAATCTCGGACTCGCCGTTCAGCGCCGTATGGCGAGCCGTTTCGGCGGTGACGCGGTGAGAATCCGGAGCGCATCGGAAGCCGCCGTCGCCCGCGCGCTCGGTGCGCCGATGGGGAAATGGAAAGAGTCTGAACGCCGCGCCTTCTCCGACCTCGCGCTGGTGCTGGCGCTGGTACCCGATCTGGCCGCCTGGTCGGAAGACGAAAAGCGAGCTGTGACGCGCATCGTACGGGCCAAGGCGGGCGCGGAAGAATCGGCGTATGTGCGACTTCTGCAGCGCCATGCGAGGCTTCGCGATAAAGTGATCGAGCTGGGTTCCAGGAGTAGCTCCAGATAATTTGCGGGAGCTGCTGAAACTTTCAATCCTTGAGAGCGTATTTTCAATCTAAGACTGAGAGGTGGCGGATTAAGCAGGGATTTTCGAATGCCTTTCCTTGAAGCGATAAAGCTGGCTTTATCTTCGATATGGGCGCACAAGCTGCGATCGTCGCTGACGCTGCTGGGCGTCATCTTCGGCGTCGCGACGGTGATTGTTGTGGTGTCGCTGATTGAAGGCTTCAATTATTACGTCGACGAGAAAATCGCCAACATCGGGACCAACGCTTTCGCCGTGCAGAAGTATTCGATTGAAGACTTCTCCAGCGTGGAAGCGTTGAATACGGCGCGCCGGCGCAACAAGGACGTGACGCTCGATGACCTCGCCGCCTTACGCGGACGCGGCGGTGCGATCAAAGACGCCGGAGGCAAAGAAGAAAGCCTCGCCGATGTGAAGTTCGGCGCCACGACGCTCTTTCGCGTGCGCCTCAACGCGACGACGCCCAACATCGCGGAGATCGAGCGCACGGAAGCCAGCCTGGGCCGCTACTTCACCAAAGCTGAAGAGGAGGCGCGCCGCAACGTCTGTTTTATCGGCGCGGACGTGGAGGAAAAACTTTTCCCGACGAGCAGCCCGCTCGGGCAGACCGTCAAGATTGACGGGCGTCCTTTCCGTGTGATCGGGGTCGGCAAAGCGCTCGGCTCGGTCTTCGGCCAGACGCGAGATATGTATGTCACCGTGCCGCTCTCAACCTTCATGTCGATTTACGGCTCGCGCCGCTCGATCAGCATCAGCGTCACTTCGACCAGCGCGGAAACTTACCTTGACGCGATTGACGAAGCCCGCGCCGTGATGCGTGCGCGGCATGATCTGGCCCCGCGCGAGAAAGACAACTTCGGCATCGTCACGCCGAG
>JANOGZ010001262.1:0-1930 GCA_031406255.1 Pyrinomonadaceae bacterium
GACGATGCCGTGGATGCGCTGACCGTGATTAAAATGATGATCGAGGATGTCGGGTTTGAGGTGGAGACGGCGGAATCGGTAGATGCGGCGCTCGAACGGGCGCGCGGAGTCGCGCCCGATGTGGTCATCTCTGATATCGGCATGCCCGATTCTGACGGTTTCGACTTTTTAAAGAAACTGCGGAGGGATCCGCGGCTCGCCGAGGTGCCCGTCATCGCTCTGACCGGCTATGTCACGCCTCCGGATCGCGTGGCGGTGCTCGCCGCCGGTTTCGCCGCGCATCTCGCCAAACCCATCGAACAGCCCGCGCTCGTCGCCGCGCTCGACGAAATCCTCGCGCGGCGGAAGGCACAGCGCCGGAAGCAGTGAGCGGCCGACGCGCACGCCGGTCAAGCAATTCCGGTCAACCGCTGTTCCCTTATCGGGTTGCCGCTCTCTTAATTCGGAGCCTGATATCCTTCGCGCGCGCGAACCTGCGCGCCTTTGACACCACGCACTTCCACACGGATCGCGCGGAAGCGCCCGTCGCGGGATTTATTCGTCGGGTAGTAGCCGAGGCTGTACTGCGTCCCGATCGCGGCGGCGCCCTGCGCGATGGCGCGACGCGAATCGCGCAGGTCGACCGCGCTGAAAGTCTTGCCGCCCGAGTTGGTGGCCAGATCAACCATCTCTTCACGGGCCAGCGTGTAGAGCGAGCGGCTGATCGCCATGCGCTCGAACGGGCCGAGACGACAGAAATTTCCATAATCAGAAGCGTCGGCGCGCGGCGCAAATGTTCGGCGATAACGCTGGAGCTGTGCGCGTGACAGGCGGAGCGTGCCGTCATCCGCACAATCTTTCATCAACCGCTCCTCGACGAACTCTTCCGTGTTGACTTGAACGAAATAGCAGATGACGCCCGCCTGCATCAGCCGTGCGCGCGCATCCGCGTAATCCGCCAGGCTGGTCGAATCCACGCCGTCGGTCAGCGCCACCAGCGCGCGCCGGCCACGCACTTCCTCGCGCGGCGGCTCGCGGAAGATTTCGGCCGCGACCTTCTCCAGGCCATCATAAAAGGGCGTCCCATTGCTCGTGCCGATCGTTTCGACGGCCTGGCGCAGCGCCTTGCGGTCATCCGTCAGACTCGTTTTCACATCGATCGTGGCGAGTCTGGCGGCGCCATCCAGGGTGGTGTTGAAAGCGAGCACGGCGACGCGGTCGCCCGGCCTGAGCAAATCGACGAAGGCGTTGGCGGCGCGCCTGATCAAAGCAACTTCTTCGCGCGTCGAACCGGAAGTATCAAGCAGGAGCGCGACTTCGAATGGCGCCTCGGCGGTCGCAAAATTGGTGATGCGCTGCACGCGGCCGTCTTCATAAACGGTGAAGTTGTCGGCGCGTAATCCCGTTAGCGGTCGCCCCGTCTGGTCGGTCACCACGGCCGGAACCGCGACGAGTTTTGTCTCGACGCGCACCACATCATCCTCATCCACCTCTTCTCCGACAGGTGAAGGGGTTGGCGCGGGACGCTGTTGCGGCGGCGGTGGTGTTTCGATTTTCGCGGCGGGAGCGTTCGTCGTGGAGCTGCCGACGCGGCGCGGTCGCTGTTGGAGCGAGGAGGATGGCTCTGTCTCCCGCTGCTGTGATCTACGTGTCAGGGCCGGCGCGGGCGCGCTGATGTTGATCATGGCGGCGGCGAGGGACAAAGCCAAAACGCATGTCCGCCGGAGGTGGAGAAGCGTGCGGTTCGGAGTTGACGATTTTCTTAACACTGGCTTACGCTTTCCGCGGGATAAAATTTCTGGCCCCCAATATAGCCGCAAACGCGCGCCAATTGAAGGAGCAAATTGCACGTGTCCGTTATCGGAAGACTCGACGACCAGGTTGATGCCGTAATCATCGCGCCCGTTGCAAAGCGGCGCGCGGAAGAGGGGGCCGGGCGCCACGACGCAGC
>JANOGZ010001277.1:0-4407 GCA_031406255.1 Pyrinomonadaceae bacterium
AGCTCAGACGTACCAGAATTGGGAATGTATTATTGTGGATGATGGTTCGAGCGATAATACGCCTGAAGTGGTAGCGAGCTATGCCGAAAGGGATGTTCGGTTCAGATTCATCCAACAAGAAAATCAATTACAGTCCGTCGCGAAAAACAATGGGATCAAGAATAGCGCGGGCGAGTACATCCAATTTCTGGATGCCGATGATCTGATAGAGCCGAGGAAGTTTGAGCGACAGGTTGAATATCTGGAGCGCCACCCGGAGGTCGACATCGTCTACGGGAGCATGCGGTATTTCAGCACGGAGAATATGGATGAGCGTCTCTACTCAATGTGGGGAGAGAACCAGCCGTGGATGCCCAACCTGTCAGGACAGGGGAAGGATATCTTGAAGGCTCTGGCGCGCAGTAACATCATGGTTATCAATTCTCCGTTAGTCAGGAGAAGCGTCATTGAAACGGTCGGTCGATTCGACGAGCGATTGCCTCCCGCAGAAGATTGGGATTACTGGATCCGCTGCGCGGTCGAGGGAAAGCGGTTCCACTATCAAGACACCGAGGGCACGCTGGCGCTCGTCAGATCACACCCGTCAAGTTCGAGCCGGGACAGGCGGAGGATGTTTACCTCGATGCTACTGATCCGAAGAAAGTTAAAGGCAACCATTAGTGACGCGGACGTTCGGCGACTCAATGATGAGCAGATCGCTGAAGACGAAGTGTCGTTGGGTGTTGAAGAAATATTGCATGGGAGCTTAAGCAAGGGGGCCTATCTGCTTTGCAAAGCGGGCGTCACATCCAAGCAAGCTAATCATAGAATGAAATTGTTTGCCTGCGCCTTCGCCGCCCCCTTTGTGAGCAAGCAGCAGTTTAGGAAAATGTTTTCATCTTCACTGACCGGAACCGTAAAAGGTATCTTACAGAGGTCGAAAACCGCCTCTTCCTAGCGCGAAATTACCGGTTTTGCGGCTGCCCGCCAGGCGCCCGAAGGCTGGCTGATTTATGCTCGGGTCGGTCCGGGTGGTTTTTCGAGGGGCGCTACGCGGGCTCATCAGTTTTCACGGAACCGAATCCTCAGGAATCATTTCATAATTCTGCAAAGAGAAGCTTCTGTCGTGAGATTTTCCATCGCAATGTGCACGTACAATGGAGCTTTGTACGTCAGGGAGCAGCTCGACAGCATCGCCGCGCAGACTCGCTTGCCAGACGAACTGGTGATTTGTGACGACCAATCCAGCGATCATACGAGTGAGATCGTCCGCTCTTTCGCCGCCAGGGCCCCTTTCCCGGTGCGTCTGTATGTCAATGAAAAAAACCTGGGCTCGACGAAGAATTTCGAGAGGGCGATCGAAATCTGCGAGGGAGACATCATCGCTTTATCCGACCAGGACGATGTCTGGCACTCGGAAAAGCTGGCGCGCATGGAAACCGTCTTCTCATCGGCGCCTAACACCGGGCTGGTTTTTACGGATGCGGAGGTGGTGGATGAGAGATTGCGTCCGGCGGGTTATACCTTATGGCAATGTCTCGGATTTGATCAGGCAAAGCAGCAGAGGGTTAAAGAGCGCAAGGCTTTCGACAGGTTGATCCTGGGCCGCACTGTGACCGGCGCTACTATGGCTTTCCGTTCCAACTTCAGAGGCCTCATCCTGCCTATTCCAGACAACATCAGGATGATACACGATGGCTGGATCGCTTTGACAATTGCGACAGTCGCGGATCTTGCGCCCATTGATGAATCCCTAATTAAGTATCGTCAGCACTCCAAGCAACAGATCGGCGCCGGCACGCTGGCTGAAGAGATATCAATAAAAGGGGGGATCGCCGGCTTTCAAGCTGCGGTGTTGCGGAAAAACTTCTATTCTGATCAAATAAATCACCTTGAGATAATGTATGAAAGACTATCAGCCAAAGGAAGTACCCTTCATTGTAAGGAAGTCTTTCGACAGCTTGAGGCCATGATGATTCACTTTCAAACACGCGCTAGTATGCCTGATAGAAAATTATTGAGTCGCCTGCCATATGTCCTGAAAGAGTTTCTGACGCTTCGCTATCATCATTACTCGAATGGCGTTCATAGTGCCGCAAAAGACCTCTTTCTCTAGGAGGAAATCATAATGGCGATGACTCCGCTGGTGAGCATCGGAATGCCCGTCTATAACGGGGAGGCGTACTTGCGCGGCGCTCTTGACTCACTGTTGCAGCAGGACTACCCGAACCTTGAGATTATTCTCTCGGATGATGCTTCCACAGACGGAACCTCAGAGATATGTCGAGAGTATGCGGCGCGGGATTCGCGGATCACCTACCACCGCGCGGCAACCAACAGGCGCGCCTACGGGAACTTCAACTATGTCTTCGAGCAGGCGCGCGGGGAATTCTTCATGTGGGCGGCACAGGATGATCTCTGGCACTCACGCTTCGTCTCCCGCTGCGTTGAGGCGCTGCGCTCCCGCCCGGAGGCCGTCCTGTGTCATAGCTACGGACAGCCCATCTCGCCGAGCGGGCAGCCGATCGGACCTCCTCGTACTGGATGTGTTAACGAAGAACCTACCGTTCGGTTGCGGTGGCATCGCGCGATAACATTTTGGGAGATAGATATAGCTGTTTACGGGCTGATGCGGCGCGACGTCGCGGCTCGAACGCGGCTGATGCGGTTGTTTCTCTGCGCGGACCTGATCTTCCTGGCAGAATTGGCGATCCACGGTCAAATCATTCAGGTTCCTGAGACTCTGTTCTGGAAACGACGCCCGGAGGCGATGGAAGACTACCGTACACAAGAGGAGATGCTCGCCTATGTGGCAGGGGCGGATCATAAGAGGCCATTGCTCGTGCGTCTGGCCGTGCTCAGGGAATGCCTGCGCGGGCTGCAACATGCGGGACTAGCGCGACAGACCCGGCGGCAGTTGGCTCGCGACACGTTCCGGCTCTATCTGACCAGTCGTTTGTGGCTCATTGACCTCAAGGAGTATACGGTCTCAAGGATCGGGCGCAACAAGCACCAGAAATGGCTTCGGATAAAAGCTGCGCTGAGCAGTAAGCCTGCCGCAGGGTAGCCGCGCGAAGAAGCATGGCCCATATGTATTCGATTTAATCTCTATCCAAGTCCTTGTTTTATACGGCTCTAATATATGAAGTTTCTCAGGTATATCAGGCAGTGGAGCTTAGTTAATAAACTCTTGAGACGATCTCTCAAGTGGCTGGCCATAGATGTGCCCGAATTTCTGAAATCACACATAGTCGTCAGATGGCGCGTGGTCGGAAATATAAATCTGAACGTTGGTGAAGTGGCGTTCAATTATTATTCCAATGGCGACGATGGTATGGCGGACGCCATCTACTATGACCTGGAAAAGTATGTGGAAAAGACCGAACTGCAGCTCTTCCTTTCATTCGCGAAATATTCCAGCTTTATTCTGGATATAGGTGCTAATACTGGTCTCTATTCGGTTACATCAAGTATAGTAAATCCTGGTGCGAGTATTTTTGCTTTTGAGCCACATGAGGTCAATGCCGACCGACTCGCAATCAACCTTGGACTAAATAAAATAAAGAACGTTACCATTGTAAGGAAGGTAATTGGAGCTTCCTGCGAAGTCGTAAAGTTCACGGTCCCTGAAGATAACGTGATCTGTGATGTTCTTTCAGCTAATGCTGATTTCACAAGAAAATTTTACACTCAATGGCTGAGTTATAAGGAGGTGGATAAAGATCAAATAACCCTCGACTCTTTCGTAGAACAAAGAGGTCTGGTCGATATCGATCTGATAAAGATTGATGTTGAATCTTATGAGCTTGAGGTTTTAAAAGGTGCCAGGACTTTATTAGAAGATCAGTCCCCAACTATCTTCTGTGAGATATTTGTCGATGAGTTGCGAGCAGAGTTTTACCGCGACTTTATAAAACCTCTGGGTTATTATTGTTACGCAATTTTAGAAACGGGTTTGGTAAGATTGGATGAGCTCATTCCAAATCCCGATTGCAAAAACTTCATTTTCAGCAAGAGTAGATCCAGTAGACAGTATCTCTCTTATCAGGAAATAGATGTCATTGTGAAAGAACTAAAGTCGCAAACCCTATCAGAGCGGCAGGCCCGCCACAGGTTAGCCACCTAAAGGAGCATGGCCCGGATGCATTCGATCAAATCTCTAACCAAGGCCGCGGTCTATGGGGCGCTCGACATCTCTACGGCGCGCCGGGGAATAAAGCGGGTAATCAACGGCGAGTCGATTCGCTTCCCGACGCGCTGGTGTCGCTATTACCCCGCGGATTATGAAACAGAGACTTTCGCTTTCTTGCGTGCTCATTGCAAACCAGGGCAGACGGCTTTAGATATCGGAGCGCATATCGGCTTGTTCAGCATCCTCATGGCGCGTTTGGTCGGGCCGTCCGGGCGCGTCTTTAGCTTCGAGCCCAC
>JANOGZ010001285.1:0-1570 GCA_031406255.1 Pyrinomonadaceae bacterium
TCTGCTCGTCATGCATATGTCCCGAGAGGCTAGATTCCAATGCTTAAACCCACCGCCATAATGGCCCTCATCGTCGTCATCAGTGACGCGCTGCCCCCGAGTGATCAGCGACCACTTTCGACGACTCCGGCACGTCAGCTCCACCTATCCTAATCAACCACAGAAATCACATCGCTGCCGGACGTGCAGCCGCGTTAGAAACTCCCCACCATTAACACGGCAAGCAAAACCGATACATTCAAGTCCCGTTCGAGACCGAGCGTCTCTGACTGAATAATCTGACTGGCCCCCCCATCAACCTCGAATCAAGTAGCGCCATGTCTTTGCAGATAATGTTGGAAGCCACCGTGACGGATGAGCCGCCCTCGGAGACGTTTGTCTCAGGCCGGCTGACCGTCGGGCCGCTGGCGGCCAAGCATAAAATTGAAGCCCTCGCTTTTCTGGCGGAGCGTTCTTTGCATACGGTCTTCATGATGGGGCTGATTCTCGACAATGGGGTGGAGAGCCCCCTCAATCGTGGCCGGTTCTATGCCTGCCGCGATGAGCGCGGCCATATTGAAGGCATCGCTCTGATCGGCCATGCGACGCTGATCGAAACGCACAGCGAAGCGGCGATCGAGGTTTTCGCGCGCCTCGCGCAAAGCTATTCATCGTCGCACATGATCGTCGGCGAGCGGGGGCGGGTCGAGCGCTTCTGGCATTACTATGCCGATAACAAACAACCGCTCTGTCTGCTGCGCCGCGAATTGATGTTCGGGCAAAGCAGGCCGCTCGAGATCAGCGAAGAGGCCGTCGTGCGGGGCTTGCGGCAGGCAACGCTGGCCGATCTGTCAGCCGTGATGCCGATCCATGCCGAGATGGCGTATGAAGAGAGCGGCGTTAATCCGATGAGAGTCGATCCAACTGGCTTTCGTCTCCGGTGCGCGCGCCGCATTGAACAGGGGCGGGTGTGGGTCTGGATCGAGCATGGGCAGTTGATCTTCAAGGCCGATGTCATCGCCCAGACTCCCGAAGCCGCTTATCTCGAAGGCATCCACGTAACCCCGGAGAAACGCGCCAAAGGCTATGGTCTGCGCTGTCTTTCGCAGCTCAGCCAGACTCTCCTGAAGCGCACCAATTTCATCTGCCTGCTATTTGATGAGCAGAAACTGCACCTCCAGGCCTTCTACCAGAAAGCCGGCTATAAGTTTCACAGCTATTACGACACCATTTACTTACACTCGTGCGACTGACCCTCCTCGCGTCGCCTTCACCTACGTTAGTAGCATGAGAGCTGTGCACCCACTCTCATCGCTCCTGCCGAAAGATTTAAGAGTCTCCAATGGGTAAAGCAAGAATTAACAGAAAGAGCCACGCGTATCAGCGGATAGTGGCGCTCGCGGGCGCGGGCCTGTGGCTGACGGCCCTCATCAGCCTCTGCATCTTTTACAAGTTGCAGGATCAAGTAATACTGCTGGCGATCGTCCCGGTGATAATCGTCATCAGCATGTTCGTCCAGCATTTCCGGATGCCTTCGGGGCTGAAGTTTACGCATAATACGCTCAACTTCAGTCCGGCGGATGCGATCGTG
>JANOGZ010001329.1:0-1076 GCA_031406255.1 Pyrinomonadaceae bacterium
AGATACGCCCTCAGCTACCGCGATCTCGAAGAGATGATGGGAGAGCGCGGCCTCTCTCCAGACCATATGACTCTCCCTCCTTGCTGATCTCGCGTGGTAAGGAGAAGGAGAACGGACGCTCGGGGTCCGATATGGGCATTCGATCAGAAAACCTTCACCCCTGCTGCCTAGCTTGGGCCACAGACGCAAGTTTACTTCGCAGGCTTGAAATCCTCGCTTGAGACCTTATTCGACATAACTTGACCCGTTGTGAAGAACGCCTCATGAAACTCATTGGTCAACCAGAGGCCGAGCATGTTGCCGAAGAACGGGCTGCCGGGGACTCCGCTCTCACCGCCAGGGATGACCTCGACCCCTCTGACCCTGGAGCGGCGCGCCTCGCCGATGAATCTTCGAGAGGGGCCGCTGCTGAACATGAAACCGTTGAGGGTCGCCGCCCGCGGGTTGTGACTCGAAGCATCGACGACATCGAAACCGCCGTCGGTCGCAATTCCGGGCAGCAACGGCGCAAGATCAGTGAATCCGGCGCCTGGCGGAATATTGAACGGCGCGGCGTTCAGCGGATGACGGAAGACTATCCGGTGGAGCTTCCCCCAGCGATAATCATCCTGATCTGTTGAACCGCCGAAAGCCGGGGCAAAAACGGGGCCGGCGAGCAAATTCAAAGCATCCTTCAGGCTCCGCAGCAAGATGATATCGCGCTCGACTTCAGGCGCGAGGGCGGCATCCTGAACGTCGAAGAAGTTGAGCCCCGAAGCACCGCGACCCCGATTGGTGGCGAAATTATCGAGCAAGTTTCTGAGAGCGGTCATCGAGCGGTCGCCGCCCGGCAAGGCGCCTCCCAACCCGACACGTCCGAGTGTCACATCAATCGTGTTTCTGAGTATCTGGCCCCGCCAGATACTGTAGATGGTTGCGGCAACGCTATTGGCAACCTCTTTCGCCTTAGGCGTTAGCCGATTGCCGTCCACGTCGCTTCGATCGAAGCCTTCGTGGATTCCTGTCGGCGTCGTGAAATCCCATCTGGCCAGACGGCCGACCGCTACACTGATGGCCGGATCGCAGGCGAGCTCGGC
>JANOGZ010001381.1:0-3806 GCA_031406255.1 Pyrinomonadaceae bacterium
GCTGCTAAGCCAATCGGAAGTCTCAAGGTTATCTTTTGCCGCAGTTAAAGTTTTTAGAAAGAACAGAAACTGTTTCCGCTTTCTCGGACGAATGATCCCCCACCGAAAACCCTGATTGGAAATGATCCGGGCAAAGCCGCTCCAGAGATGCTCATTAATCGCGTGACGAACGATAGAGTATGGGAGAGGATGGTTTCGGCCATCTCAAAACCAACAACCCCCCCGCTCAATCTTGATTGTCGGCTGGTATGGACGCTGTCCCCGCGCTCGTGTTAAGTTTACGGCGCGTTCAAGTTTTTATGCTGGCAATAAGCCTTCGCGAGGTGGTCCCTGCCGTTCCTTGCGCCCCCTCATCCAATACTATTTTATCAAAGGCTGATCTACAGACAGGGAAATGGTTAAACATCCTCAGACAGATCGGACTCTCAATAAAGAAGACTTTGAATCTGAGACGGGAATCGTCAATCTGGCAGATGCGCGTGTCCGATTGCGCTCTCGTTTAGGGACTAATCCTTCGCGCGAGGTGCTCTTGAGTGAACTCGAGGCGGCGCACCTCCTGCTCGACCAGGGGCTTTCGAAGGAAGCCGAATTCTGGCTCATTTCCCTGATCAAAGCTGCCCGCCATGACGGGCAACTTCTGGCCCAGGCGCGCTGCGGACTCTCGGTTGCGCTGGAGCAGCAGGGACGTTTCGGTGAATCTCTCGAAGCCGTAAAAGTGTACGAGCAGCCTGAGGAGCGCGCTCGATTGGACACCGATGCGACGCTCTCCCTGCGCGTCCAGATCGGTCTTGCCTACAACTACACGGGTGATTTCCCTAAAGCCATCGCGCTCCTCAATGCAGTCTTGCTCGAAATTACGGAAGACGGCACGGAAGCGCAGAAAGGAGGGATTTATATCGCGCTGGCGCGGGTTTACCGCAGCATTGATGAATCCCCCATCTCGCGCGACCATACCCGGAAAGCTCTGGAATGTTACCGACGCACGGGCGACTGGCGCGGTCTGGCCGAAAGCTATTTCGCCATTGGGCTCACGGACATGTTGGAGGGCAACTACGAAGTCGGGTTGGATAACTATAAGCAGGCTCTCAAACTCATCGGCGATCATCCGGCCGCCTATCTCCTGAGCAAGATTTACAACAATATGGCGGCGATTTGCTGGTTCCTGAGACGCCCCGATGAAGGTATCCGTTATCTGGAAAAAGCGATCGGTCTTTACGAGCGGGCGGAGCACAAATCCAACGCGGCGGACGGCTATAACAATCTAGGTATCAATCTCATTCTGGTCGGCGACTGGAAACGCGCGCAGGAAGCTCTCGAGCGTTCCCTTGCCCTCGCACGAGAAGTCAGAGATTCAAGCGCTAATGTATCGATGTCGCTTGATGCCCTCGGCGAACTGAGTATGCTGCGCGGTGATCTTGAGGAAGCGCGAAGCCTCCTTGAAAGCGCGCGGGATCTTGCCATCAAAAGCGGCAAATCGTCAAGGAGTAAGTGGTATACCGGTCAGGCCAGAAGAACGCTCGGCCGGTGTTACCTGGCAATGAATGATGCGGCGCTTGCTCTTGTTGAAGGCGAGGCAGCGCTGGCGCTGGCGGAAAAGATCGGCGATCAACATGCCATCTACGAATCGCTGCTGCTGCTGGCCGAAGCGCATCTGCGAAGCGGTGAACTGGACGAATGTGCTCGGCAACTGCAAAAGGTACTGGACAAATCGGTAGATTCCGTTGTCGACCTGGTTATTTCCGGCGATGCTCAACGCCTCAACGGTCGACTCGCGCTGGCGCGCGGCGATACTTTGATGGCCGTCCATCATTTCAGTCGCAGTGTCACCATCTTTGGGATGCTGGGGGATCGTTATAAGAGCGCGGTCGCCACCTATGAACTCGGACGCGCCTACATTTCCACTCAGCCAGAGCGTGCCGCGCGAACTCTGTCGCAAGCCGCCCACATCTTTCGAGAGCTTGGGGCGCGTCTCAATCTGGAGCAGGCGAAAGAAGAGTTGGCCGCGCTCGATGACAAAGCGCCCGCCGGAGGCCCGGGCGAGCAGCAACCCCTCACGCAACTTTCCACCTTGCGCCTGGCCGAAGCAGTCGCTTCACGCGAACTTTTACTGCACGAACTCGGAGCAGTGGTTTATCAAGAGACGGGAGCGCGGCGGGTCTCGATCTTCCAGCCAGGCGAGGATGAGCAGTTGCAGGTTGTCGTGGCGCATGGCTCGACGGCGGACGATGCCGCGCGTGTGGCTCAAGCGCTGGAGGACGCAAAGACAGAGCAACAAAGGAAGCGGTTTGCTTCAGAGCATGATGCGACCATTATTGAATTGCGTGTCTCGAATGCTCTGCCCGCAACTCTCTTGATCTCACCGCAGGATGCGACCAGGCTCTCAGACAGCACCCCTATCGATTCGCTCCTGCGCATCGCAGAGATGGGATTGGAACTCTGCGCCTTTCGCGAGTCGGCGCGCACGAGGCCTGACGGCGAGAACCGGAGAGCGACCATAGATCAGAGCTTGATGCCCGGTTTTATTCATTCAAGCCCGCCCATGGCGCGTCTGGTCGAGGAGATGCGCAAGATTCGCTCTTCGGATGTGACGGTGCTTATCACGGGCGAATCGGGCACGGGCAAAGAGTTGGTGGCGCGCGCCGTTCATGCTCTGTCCGCACGGCGAGAGAAAGTCTTTGTGCCTTTCAACTGCACAGCCGTGCCGAAAGAACTCTCCGAAGGCTACCTCTTCGGTTATCGCAAGGGAGCATACACCGGCGCGACATCAGATTCGCCGGGCGTGATTCGGACGGCTGCCGGCGGCACACTCTTTCTCGATGAAATCGGCGACCTCCCGCTCGACCTGCAACCGAAGCTCTTGCGTTTTTTGCAGGAGGGCGAGATTCAACCCCTCGGCGAGCAACGCCCCATCAAAGTGGATGTGCGGATCATTGCGGCGACTAACTCGGACCTGGAGAAGATGGTTGGGGAAGGATACTTTCGAGAAGACCTCTACTATCGCTTGAATGTGATTCGCCTTCGCGTTCCGCCCCTGCGAGAGCGGCGTTCGGAGATTCCGAACATCGTCAATCACTACGTCAGCCATTATGCCGAAAAGTTTGGGCGCCGAGATATTGAAATCACACCTCAGGCGATTGATCTCCTGATGGTCTGCGAATGGCCCGGCAATGTCCGTCAACTTTGCAATGAGCTTCAACGGGTCGTCGCCCGCGCCGAAGACAGCACGCTGATTACGCCCGATCAACTCTCGCCCGAACTCCAGCGCACCGCTCACGCCCCAGCTCACGCTCCTGCTTCTGTCACGCAAATCAGCGCCTCTGCCGCTCCCGGTGTTTCCACTGAGGGGATGTCACTGGCCAGTGCCGTCGAAGAAGTCGAACGGCAAATGATTACGGAAGCCCTGCGCAGACATGGCGGCAACATCTCGCGCGCCGCACGCGATCTTCGCATCACTCGCCGAGGTCTTCAACTCAAGCTCGTGCGTTATGATCTGCTTGAATTCAACAACGAAGTGCAATTTGAGACCTGGCGATCGAAGCGCAAGCTGCGATAGCAACCGTGCTTTCCGCTTGTCTTTCTCCGGTTCCACCCAGGTTGCGGCAAGGGCAAGCTCTGGTAGTCGCGAGAGGTACCCCCCCGTGCCGTGAGTTTTCGACATTAAACATAAGGCCGCCGTTCTGGTGGCCTTATGTGTTTCGGCCATGACCGGATCGGGGTCCTCACCTTTTGATGACTGAGAGAATAATTGTACTAAAGCACGCTATCCCGCCGCCCGCTCGAATGACCTGTTGGGCGGCGCTCTCGCC
>JANOGZ010000039.1:0-3305 GCA_031406255.1 Pyrinomonadaceae bacterium
CCTCGGGCGAGCGCTGGCCCTGGCGGCGCGCTTCACCGGTGCCGCCAGGTGGGTTTGCGCTTCTCCATGAAAGCGGCGACGCCTTCATGGGCGTCTTCGGTTTTCATCAGGTCATTAAGATACAGGTTTTCGACCTTGGTGAGCGCAGCTTCGAAAGAGCTTCCGCGCGCCGCATCGAGCGCCCGCCGCGCCGCTTCGAGCGCGGATGCGGATAGTTCCCGCAGACGGTTCAATATCTCCTCGGTCTTCTGTACGAGCTGCGCCTGCGGCACGACGTAATTGACCAGGCCCAGCCGCCCCGCTTCCTGTGCATCGATCAGCTCGCCCGTCAGCACGAGTTCGCGGGCGCGTCGCTCGCCGATAATGCGCGGCAGCAGCACGGTGGCGACCGGGGGGAAGACGCCCAGCTTGATCTCCGGTTGACCGAAACGCGAACGGTCGCTGGCAATGACGATGTCACATCCGGCGACCAGTTCGCAGCCACCACCGAGCGCCGCTCCATCTACTACTGCCAGCGTCGGCTTCGCCATCTGTTCCATCGTGCGGAAGATGGTGTGAAACGATTCGATCATCTGGTAGATGGTCTCCGCCGCGTGCTCCTCGACGGCGACGCCGGCGCTGAACGCGCGCGCCTCCCCGTAGGCGTCGAAGACCACGGCCACCATGTCACGGCAGCTCATGCACTCATTCAGCGCCCTGTCTATCTCACGCATCATCGCGATGCTGAAAATATTGAGCGGGGGACGCGCGAAACTGATGCGTCCGACATGGTTCCGCACGGAGAAACGAATTTCCTGGTATTTGTCGTTCATTGCTTCTCGAACTTCAGGGAGACGAGCATCGACGGCGAGATTCAAAGCGCGAAAATGTCGCGTGCGCGCCTCCCTCAGCTATGCGCAAGACACCTCAGTCGCGCGATTATGGCTGCGCCTCCGCGCCGGCCGCAACGCGCTGCGGAGGCGCGCCCTGCGGTTTCGGGAAAGGCGCATCAAGCCAGCCCTGATAAATCTTCGACTGCTCGGCGTTCGGCTGTTCGACGGGCAGGATGCGGTAGGCGGCATCGACACGCCCGCCGAGACGGATGTTGAAGGTGCGCAGCTCATCGAAGCGAAAGACGCTCAGTTGAACGGTGTCACCCGGTCGCTTTTCCTCCAGTCGCGCGTTTAAGAAATCGCGCGTGGCGCGCACGCCGTCGAGCGCCACGATCTGATCGCCCGCGTTTAAGCCCTGCTCGTAAGCGGGCGTCTCGGCCGGAACATTGCGGACGAGCAGGCGGTCACCATCCTGCGCCAGCGTCGCACCGAGATAAGCTTTCTCGGCGGGCGGCTTCGTTGCGCCGGACGCGCCCGCTGCTACTACTGCTGCCCGGCCCGTCATGTCCAGCTGCAGACCGGCCGCGGCGAACGCCGCATTGTAATCAAGCTCTTCGCGCCCGCGCACGTAACGACGAAAAAAGTCTTCGAGGCTGCTTCCCGCCTGAAGCTCGCACGCGCGCTGGAAGTCTTCGGGCGTGAAGTTGCGATTCTTTTTCGAGTATTCCGTGTACAGATAGCGCATCACGTCGTCGAGCGATTTCGCGCCCGCGCTTCTCCGGCGTATTTCCAGGTCGAGCAGCATCCCGACGATCGCGCCTTTGCTGTAGTAGGAGATTTGCGAATTGATGGAGTTCTCATCCTGCCGATAATACTTGATCCACGCATCAAAACTCGCCTCCTCAAGGCTTATCGCGCGGCGGCCCGGCGTATTCTGCAAGGCTTGAATGGCGCGCGCGCCCTCCTCTAAATACTCCTTATCGGAGATCAGGCCGGCCCGCCGCAGCAGCACGTATTCGTAATAATCGGTGAGACCTTCGGCGACCCACAGGAGCCTGGTGTAGTTTTCTCTCGTATAATCGAAAGGCCCGAGCGCGTCGGGGCGGATCCGCTTGACATTCCACGCATGGAAAAACTCATGCGCGGCGAGCGCCAAAAAGTTTCGGTAGCTCGCCGCCGGACGGAAATTGTAGCGCGTCCAGATGAGCGCCGTTGAATTCAGGTGTTCGAGGCCGCCACCGCCCGTCGGACGCAGAAACAGCATAAACGTGTAATCGCGGTAAGGCAGATCGCCCATCATGGCGACGGTCGTTTCAACGATCTTCTGCACGTCGCGCCGCAAGCGCTCCGGCTCGTAATTGCCCTCCCCATCGATCACGATCCGGTGCGGCACGCCGCGCACATCAAAGGCCAGGGTTTGAAATGTCCCGGCCATCACCGGAGAGTCATAAAGCACATCAAAATTCTCCGCGCGGAAGGCGTTCGGCTCGCCTCCCATGACGGCGGGCAAGCCCGTCACAACTTTCCAGTCTTTGTACGGCACGACG
Source organism: Pyrinomonadaceae bacterium (assembly GCA_031406255.1). Taxonomy (GTDB): domain Bacteria; phylum Acidobacteriota; class Blastocatellia; order Pyrinomonadales; family Pyrinomonadaceae; genus JANOGZ01. The sequence continues at coordinate 2,360 of JANOGZ010000039.1, forward strand.
CGTAGCGTCGCCGGCACATTCAAAAAGCCATCCACATGCATCAGTAGCGCCGCGTTATTCCAGAACGCGTGTTGATCGTTCAATTCATTGGTGCGAACCGTCAGTTCGTTCGCATAGACGCGATACGTGGCGACCAGATCGCGCGCCCCTCCCGTCTCAACGCGCCACGTATTTTTGTTCGTCTTGCTCCACCCGAGCACACGACCTCCCGTATCGGTCGCCGCGAAATCCTGCACGTGACGCGCATACTCGCGCACGAGATAAGAACCCGGCGTCCAGACCGGCATGACCAGCGCGACGGCCGCCGGCGGCGACCCATTCCAGCGAGCGCGCATCTCGACTTCGAGCAGATGCGTATGAGGCTTTGGCATTGAAACCGTGAACGCGATCTCCGGCGCCGCGGTGCGGCGCGAATCCGTCTGCGCGGCGGACGGGACGACCGCGATGCTGAAAAGTATGACAACCGAGACGGCGACCAGCGCGTGTGGGCGTAAATAACGCATCGTATTTCAACTTTCCTTTGGCTCGTGTTGATGTTGTTGGGGGGACAAGTTTCAGTCGGGCATCTTACTACGAAAAGGCGCCTCCGGGCGACCGGCGAACCCGCCAGATTTTGTTTGCCAGCGTCGCTTTAACCATTGTAAGTTGCCAAACCGATACCGAAGAGCTCGGCCCCGCCGGCATACTGTTGCCGACAGTTTTTCGGTATCGGTGATGAGAAAGGAGAATACGAACGTCATGCCGATCGAGATTTGTGCGCGATGCGGCGCAAAGAATCGCATCGACGAGCGAGCGGCGGCCGGGAACCGTCAACCCGTGTGTGGCAAATGTGGCGCCAAATTGGAGGCGAGCGACCATAGCGAGCGGGGAGCAGAGGCGGGAGGCGGCCGCCCGCAGGTCGTGTCGGACGCTACTTTCACGCGTGACGTGCTGGGGGCGAGCGACG
>JANOGZ010000091.1:0-1532 GCA_031406255.1 Pyrinomonadaceae bacterium
TGCGACAGTGGATCGCGCGCGGGCGGGGCGACCTGCGGCGCGTGGAATTGTCGCACATTCTGGCCGTCGAGAAATTACTGGCGGGTGAGCGGGGCGGACGGGTCGCGGAATTGCCGGGCGAAAGTTTCGTCGAGCGCCGGCGCGGCCGGCTGTGGTACCGCGTTAAAAGGGTTGAAAAAGACCCCCCGGGCAATTAGAATCGAGGTGGCCCGGCTGCCCCCTTGCGGGGATAGCCTCGATATCGATGGAAAACAGACCCGAGGCGACCCCGATGAATGACCAAATCAAGGAAATTTACAGCGCGGCGGCCATTGCCGACCGTGTCGGTAATCTCGCTGGCGCTATTTCCGGGGCTGCGCGTGGAGAGCGCGAACTCACCATTCTCGGCGTGCTTGAAGACAGTTTCATGTTCCTCGCCGACCTTTTACGTGCCTTAAACACCCCGCTGCGCACCGCTTTCCTTCGCTACGATCACCGTTCCCTGGGCGGAGTTCAAGACCTGTCGTTCAGCACCCAGCTTGATGTCTCCGGACGCGACATTTTACTGGTCGAGGGCGTGCTGGATACGGGTGTGACGCAGGAGTACATAATCAAGCAGTTGGAATCCCGCGGCGCTTCAAGCGTCCGGCTCTGCGTGATGGTGGATAAACCCGACCGGCGGCGTACCTCTGTCCAGCCCGATTGGAAGGCGTTTGAGACGCACGAGGATTACGTGTTCGGATACGGCCTGAGCTTCCAGGATCGCTGGCGAGAATTGCCCTATCTGGCGACTTTTGCACGCGAGTGAATTCGTCGCGAAAGCTTCACAAATTCGGCGCCATCGGCGCCTCAGGAGATAGCACAACTTATAGAGTGCAAAGGGCATCAAAGTCCCGACGGATATTCGTCGAATAAATCTAGAGTGAAGACGAGCTTCCCGTTTGGCGAAAAGATGTTGAGACCGCGGCGGGGAGCGACAACAGGCACCGAAATGGGTTATGATCGGTGTCGGAGGCGAGAAAGATTTTGAGTTCCACAGCTAGACAAATAATTTTCTGGGTGCTCATTCTGGTCGGCGCGGTACTGCTCTACCAGGTTTTTGTGAACAAGCAGGCGCGCAACGCCAAGCCGTTGGCTTACAACGCGCTGGTCGAAAAGATCGAAAAAGACGAGATTGAGAAATTAACGATAAAGCCGACGGAAGTCGTCGCCATCGAAAAGAACTCGAAGGACGAGTTGCATGTCGAACTCGGCAACGAGATACTCCAGGCAGACTTGATGAAGGTCGCCGCCGCGAAAAAAAATGTCGTGGTCGAGGATAAGACCGCCAGCGGCAGCGGCATGTTCTGGACGATTCTGATTACGTGGGCGCCATTTCTCTTCTTTATCGGCATCTGGATCTTCATGCTCCGGCAGATGCAGGCGGGCGGCAACAAGGCCCTGAGCTTTGGTAAATCGCGCGCCAAGCTGCTGAACAATCAACAAAAGCGCGTGACGTTTAAAGACGTGGCGGGCGTCGAAGAGGCCAAAGAGGAGTTGCAGGAGATCATCGA
>JANOGZ010000177.1:0-2600 GCA_031406255.1 Pyrinomonadaceae bacterium
CGCATGACCGGACAGCCAGTCGAGCGCGTCCTGGTGCAGGGCTTCGGCGGCGTCCGGCAGGCGACTTCCATCGCCAAGCCGTTTGCCTCAGTCAGGCATGGCAGCAGTGTTGGCCGTCGCTCCTTCCGTCCACGGCGCGCCAGGTAGCAACTGCAACTTGCCCGCGCCCTACTGATTTAACACCTCGGGCGGCCGCCGTCAGCTGTCGTCCGAAGTGTAAATAAGATCGACCTTCTGCTCGCCAACGGTTCAGCAGCAAATTGAGAGAAAAAATAATAATGGAGAATACAATGTTCGCGGTTGGCCAAAGGGTGGATAAGCTCTGTGCGGTATGTGTGGTCGAACGCGGCCACGTGGTGGCGTCCGTCACCAAGCGCGGTCACGTGTCGCGTGTGACCTGCCCGATCTGCGGAACGCGCAGCTCGTTCAAAAGCGGCGTCAAAACATCAAGCTCGCGCGCTTCGGCGCAAACCGGAGCGCCTTATGATCCGACGCGCATGTACCGGACGGGTCAGACGATGATGCACCCATCCTTCGGGCTCGGCGAGGTGACGGCGCTTATCGAGCCGCAGAAAATAGATGTGCTCTTCGCTGATCGCATGCGCCGCATGATTCACGGGCGCGTTTAAGCATCGCCGACAGCGCATCAAGTGATTTGCAAACGGGATTCAGCCGCGCCAGGGGGCGTGCTCTGTCCACGCCCTTGGACGTTTCCGGTAGAGGCAATACCGAGACGTGATGCGCGAGGGAGACTCACTCGTACCGGAGTATTTGCTGCGCCCTCTCAATGGCCGCCTTAGTGGTGGCCATTTCTGTATTGTGTCGTGCATTGTGACATGAACGCCCCGGACGTCAGTTTGTTTGCTGCTAAATGCTGGCTTTATACTTCGTCACGCCGAGGCGGCTGAATTTCGATATGAGGCGTTCGCGGAGTTAGTCGGTACATGAAAATAGTTCACCACACAGGCAGCAACTTTGATCTCGACGAAGCTTCTGCCCGCGCTCTTCTTGAAGACCTGCTCTCACGTCCTCTTTTTGCACATCTGGCGACCGTATCTGAACCAGGCCCACGTGAATCACCGGTCTGGTTTCTATGGGAGGAGGGGGCGCTATGGATTATCGGAAATTACATAACAGATACTTTCCCGTCGCGCCTTGAACGGGAGCCGCGCTGTGCGATCGGGATTGTCGACTTCGATCAGCCAACCGGGCTTGTTCAGCATGTCGGACTTCGCGGTCACGCCCGTCTCCAGCCTCATGAACGGGATCGTGTGAAGCGATTACTGTGCCGTTATCTGGGAGAGCACCAGGAGCAGTGGGATCCGCGGTTCGTCGAGATATTGGGCGACACAAATTTTGTGCTCGTTTGTTTCAAGCCGGAAACGGCGGTTGTCCGCGACCAGTCATATACAGTAAAACACTACTAATTTATACGTAGCATTGAAGAAGAATTGCTCCCGCACCAGATCGCGCGCCGTCCATCGCGCGGCGACAAATTCCAGTCTGACTTAGTTCCTAAAGCCGTTCGGTCTCCCCGGCATAGAATCACCGACACTAAGGTATAGTTTCGCTCCGGATCTGGCTCTTATCCTATAGAAGGCCGGTTCGCGCGGGGTTTCCAGGTGAAAGATACTCGAACACTAATCGGCAGAGCCGCCGATTCCACTGCCACCCTTGCGGAGAGGCACGAAGCGCTCAGTGAGATCGTCACGCGCTTTCAGGACATGGCCTACGGTTGCGCCTATGCCGTGCTCGGCGACTTCTACCTGGCAGAAGACGCCGCCCAGGAAGCATTTATCGCGGTGTGGCAGAAACTCGATCAACTCCGCGAGCCGGATGCGTTTCCGGGCTGGCTGAGGCGCATCGTGCTGACACAGTGCAATCGAATGACGCGGGGCAAGCGCCTGATTTTTGTACCGCTGGATGCTGACGCTGATATTTCTTGTCCGACGGAAATGAACCCGCACGCCATCGCCGAGATGCGAGAATTGAAGGAAAGAGTGCTGGCTGCGATCAAAGCGCTTCCCGAAAACGAGCGCATGGTGACGACACTCTTTTACGTCAACGGCTACACCCAGACCGATATCGGCGAATTCCTCGAAGTGCCGGTGACGACCGTCGCCAAACGTCTCTACAACGCCCGGCAGCGGTTGAAGGAGAGGATCATCGAAATGTTTAAAGACGATCTTCAGGGACATCGCCCATCCAGAGATGAAGCCTTCACAGAGCAAGTGCACGCCAAGCTGCGCCCGCTCGCAGAGCAGGACTGGCAGCCCGTGACGGCCATCGCCTATGCCCTTGAACCGGCGATGCGCGAGGACGACGATCTTTGGCTGCGCAATCGCCAGAAGTTTGATGAGACGCGTTACAAACGCCGCCACTACGTGGCGGAGCACGCCGAGACACGGCAACTGCTCGGTTACGGTGCGATCGAGCAGGGACCGTTCCTTCCGAAGTACAGATTATTTCTGGTGGTTGATCCACAGTGGCTGCATCGTGGTGTCGGCGATCTATTGCTTGAGCGCCTGATGAATGACCTGCGGGAATTGGAGGCCATCACCGTCTGGGTGAGAAATTACGCGCACCTCACAGCGGTGACT
>JANOGZ010000203.1:0-1004 GCA_031406255.1 Pyrinomonadaceae bacterium
AATAAATATACGTCACAACACCTGGTTTAAGGGCTTCTTCAGCGAAGCTGACCGCGACTCTTTCACCGTCACAGATTCCAGGACGGGGACGCCTCGAACAGTGAGTTATGACGAAGTGACGAAGGTAAGCAAACAGGGTAATGGCCTTTCGACGCGGACGAAATTAATCATCGGTGCTGCGGTTGCCGCGGGGTTGATCGTGGGCTGGCATATTGTCAAGCCAGCGCTGTGCGACGGCGGAGCCCAAACCCGCGGTCCCTGCTGACGCGATGCGTGGGGGAAATAAGGCGACGGCTTGATAAGTGCTGAACAACTACATTGCTAAGCCGCCCGACGAAAGAATCGAGCGCCTGCCCGATAAAATTGCTTGCGGCAACATTTTGCAGAGGAGGACGAATGCCATTTACGGGCTACTGCTCGGCCTCCCGTCCCATCCTACTTCACTGAAACTATTCTCGATCCAGACTCCGGCACAGGAGCGAGCTTCTCCGCCTTCAACACTGACATCGCTGATCCTGTGCCGTTTAAATTGTAGGAGAGTTCGCGCACCTCCCCTTATTTTCCTGTTTTATTTTTTGATCAAATCAAAAAAGTTCTTGACAGGTTTCGGGCAACGGGCGTATAAACGCAAGTTCGCGCCATTAGTCACTACATCGGAGCGCGAAACGGGAAATAAAAATTTCAATGACGATGAGACAGACAATCAGAACCGCCAGTCACCGGCAAGCAGGGGCCGCCACCTCGACGATGTGGCAGCCGTGCGCCGGCGTGGGCACAGGTTCGTTTAATTGTCTGAGTTCGTTATCCCTCTACACGCTCGCGGGCAATCGCCTGCAAGAACAAGTCGAGAGGATAGAAGGATCGGCGATTAAAGATCGTCACCACTTGAAAATTTGATTTAGCGGGAGCGTGGATGTTCCCGCTCCCGAAAATCTCGAATAAGTTTCAGTTCAAGATTGAAGCGGAGCGGGCTTCAGGCTTCCCCAAAGGAAGTTCTGAAGCCC
>JANOGZ010000209.1:0-1372 GCA_031406255.1 Pyrinomonadaceae bacterium
AAAACCAATGTTCCTATCGAAGGAAGGAGACCACAGAAGGCTTACTTCTTATTGCAGGGGGCATATACATCGGAGGCTTGGGCGACCTTGCTTAATAACCCTGTGAACAGGGTTGAAGCCGTGCGCCCGGTGGTTGAAAAACTTGGGGGTCGAGTGGAAGGCGCGTGGTTCTCTTTCGGGGAATATGACGTGACATTAATCATGCAGATGCCCGATAACGTGAGCGCCGCCGCCTTCGCTTTAGCTGTCGCCGCAGGTGGGGCTTTCAAAGCCCACACGACGACGCCCCTGATGACGATGGATGATGGGGTTGAAGCGATGAGGAAGGCAGGCGGATCAGGGTATCGGCCACCAGGTAGCTAGCCCTGGCACTACAGCGCCTAACTTAATCGGGGGTTCCGGCTGAGGTCATGTGGCCTGGCGCGGTAGTAAGGTCGCGTGACGCGGCGGTCAATAACACCAAGGACATCGTTCCGTCGGCCGTCCCGGGCGCGACGAATGCTTTTGCGCTCAGCGCTTCGCTCGTGGCTTGGCTCACTGTCGAGTTCCTGTGGATTGCGGCTGCGTATTTCCTCGTTCGCATGCCCAGGACCGCAACGCTGCCCAGCGGCGAAATCACGAGCGATGGTCGCCCTTTTTCTCTCGGGTGGCCTCAATGTAAACAATCGCCTGCCGCTCATTTTCCTGCTTCTCCAAACAGCACCGCTGCCAGTTTGCCCGACGCCTTCAAATGTATTGATTCGACAATTTGTACCGAGTGTGAATTCGACGCTCGGATGACCCGGCGCATGGCTGACTGATTTAGGGTCAGCACTGGCCGCGATTGAAAGCGTGGCGCACGCATGACGTAGGGAATAAAGGTTGAATGGCTTCGCCAGGCCAGCTTGGTTGAGCAGGGGACGGAACGGCGGCGGTGATAGGCGTTGCCGCCCTGGAGCGGCGTGCCGACAGGGGTGCGGAAAATAAGATCGTTATTCTCATATTCCGGACCCCAACGGGATGGGTCAAATCTACGGCTAAACAAATCCAAATTATTCCGGTCTATATAATAAGGCTGAAGATTGTCATCCCGCGGATGTCTGCTTGGTCAACTCCGTAGGGACAGCATGTTTATAATTTTCATGCCCCTCGCAGGGTTAAACTCGCAAGCGCAAGTAGGTATTGCGGACTTCGGCTTCGGCAATTTTGCTGGTGGTAATGTCTTGGACTATTCCCTCGATTTTTGCGGTTCTATCTTTTTCTAAAACCTTGACAATGAGGTAGTTAAGCCAGTTTCCATTGCTAAATTGCAATTCAAATTCTTGGAGAACCCCCGATTCGATGGTTTGATTAATTTTATTGTTCACAAATTGGCTATGCTCTTGGAAATCAG
>JANOGZ010000218.1:0-2588 GCA_031406255.1 Pyrinomonadaceae bacterium
GATGTCACCGCGGCGGCGCTCCATCGCCTGCATCGAGTTTTCCGAGTAGTCGAAGCGCCGCCACGGGTGGCGACATCGGCACCGCAACTGTTTATTCTCTTCAGGAATCCTTGTATCCGTCTTGCCCTCCAAGAGGAAATCTCTCCGTCTCTTGAGCGGGCGCCTGTGAGCGTTGAAAATCTCTTTTATGCTACTATTACTGCACGGTGCGAGTGATTGCAGGTCAATATCGCGGGCGCAATTTAAAAAGTCCTCCCTCGATGCAGGTGCGGCCGACCTCGGACAGGTTGCGTGAGACTCTCTTTAACGTCCTTGCGCCGCGTATCGAGGATGCCCGTTTTCTCGACTTATGCGCGGGCTCCGGCGCGGTCGGTATCGAGGCGCTCTCGCGCGGCGCAGCGTTTGTCACCTTCGTCGATCGCTCACGAAAAATGTGCGGTCTCGTTGAATCGAACCTCGATATGTGCGGCGTGCCGGAGGAATTGACCGATGTGGTGATGAGCGGAGCGGCCGATTACCTGCGCCGCACAATCGCGCGCGGCGGTACAGAGGGCTGGAACATAGTCTTTTTTGATCCGCCGTACGTCACTGATTACCTGCCCGTCCTGGAAGCCTTCGGTGAGTACACCGGAGCGTTGCTGCGCGACGACGGCATACTCATCGTAGAACATCATCACAAAAACAGCTTGAAGGATGCATTCGGCGGGATACGACGCTGGCGCATACTGAAGCAGGGCGACTCGGCCCTGAGCTTTTTCGAACGCGCTTAAAAGCGTTCCGAGGCTCAGTTGACTCGCTCGCCACCTGCCGGTTTAACTTTCAAAGCTGATCTACCGGCTATCTGTTACAACTTACCTTCACGTTGCGAACCTCGATATTTACATCGTTGTTAGCACGGACGGTGATCAGAACCGTAACATGCACCATCTGGCCATCAGTCTGCTCATCCTCGGTGGTGAGCAGGAAGTTGCTCACGTGACTGAACCGGAGCGGAAGCGATCGGCCGGAGTAGTTGAAGCGGCTCATGCCGTCAGCCAGATATTTGGTGCCGCCTGCGAAAGACTCACCGGCGACTCCTTCAGCATTGAATTGTCCCTTGAGATTAAAGCCGCTGAAATCGCGCGTAATCTCAAACTGAGAGTTTATGCTGCCGGTGAGCCGGATGCCTTTTCCCCTCTCTGTGCAGGCATCGGTCACCGTGCGCACAAAGGGAATATCTCGTTCCAGCGTAACGGTGGTCGCTTCCTGAGCTGGAACCAAACCGGCGAAGGCAAATAAGATCAATGTTATGGTGAGGATAAAGAGCATCGGCCGTCTCAACATTAGTTCGTTCACTGTTATCGCTCCTTACTGAGTGTTAGGGCAAAGCGCTGCGATTCAGGACACAGCGCGGGGCTACGGAGGGGTGAGGCAAGCTGGATGCCACGTACGGTATACCCGTCAGTGTCCGCAACCTTCCCGGCTTTTCCTGCGCCACTACTCACGAGACCGTTTCTCGTGGATGGCTCTACGGCCCGGTTAGGAACTGGCGGCCGACCCTGATAAAATTTGTTTCACACTTATTCGCCCTGAGGAGCCCGTTCGGCCGGATCGACGATATGCTTGTGCTTGGCATCGAGAGTTCCTGTGATGAAACGGCGGCGGCCATCGTGCGCGACGGTCGCGAAATGGTTTCGTCCGTGATTTCGTCGCAGATTAAGACACACCAGCGCTTCGGCGGCGTGGTTCCGGAGCTCGCCTCACGCGAGCACCTGGACCGGATCGTGTCCGTCGTCGAAGAGGCGTTTTCCCGCGCGTTGATCCGGCAGGAAGAGATAGATGGCATTGCCGTCACGGTGGGGCCAGGGCTGGTCGGCTCGCTCCTCGTCGGCCTTTCTTATGCGAAAGGCATGGCTTATGCGCTAGACAAGCCCTTGGTAGGCGTCAACCATATTGAAGGACACGTTTATTCGGTTGTTTTCGATAATCCACCGGTCGAATATCCGGCGATGGCGCTGATCGTCTCCGGCGGGCATACCAACCTCTTTCTCGTGCCGGAGCCCTCGAAATACAAGGTGCTGGCGCGCACGCGCGATGATGCGGCGGGCGAAGCGTTCGACAAGGTCGCCAAGATGCTTGGCCTCGGCTATCCGGGCGGCCCCGTGGTCGAGCGGCTCGCGCGCGAAGGCGACGCCCGCGCCGTGCGTTTCAGCATACCGCGCATGGCCGATGGTCGTCCGGATTTCAGTTTCAGCGGACTGAAGACGGCTGTCTCAAAGTATGTGCGCGAGCACGCGCTGAAGCCCGTCGGTGACGGCGAACAGCCGTCGCAGGCTATCAAAGACCTGGCGGCCAGTTTTCAGGATGTCGTTATCCGTTCGCTAGTCGGCACCACTGAACGTTTGGCACGGGAAGAACGGCCTAAGACTCTTATCCTCGCGGGAGGAGTCGCTTGTAATAATGCGCTACGCGAAGCGGCGAGCGCCGCCGCCGCGCGCTTAAAGATTCCCATCCAGTTCCCTTCCAAACATTTGTCTACCGACAACGCGGCGATGATCGCCGCGGCCGGAACAGTGAAACTTCAAGCCGGTGAGCGGGCGGGTCTTGAT
>JANOGZ010000219.1:0-6511 GCA_031406255.1 Pyrinomonadaceae bacterium
CTTGACTCAGCGGGTGTGCCGTTGGGTAAACATGAGGCAGCCCTGATAGCTGTCGACAAGCTCGACAAGATCGGGCGCGAAGGCTTCGCGAAAGAGTCTAGGGAGCGAGGTATCGACACTCCATCAGCCGATCGATTGCTCGAGTTTTTCACTGTGTTGAATTCTCTGGATCATGCGGCGGAGATTGCGACTGGCGAAGATATGAAGAGAAGGCGAGAAGCTTTGAACGCGGCGATTCTTGGCCGTCTGGTGGAATTCGTCGGCGACAGTGAAATGGGTGCAAAGGGAATCGATGAACTGCGCTCAATTATGAAGTTTGCAGCTGCGAGCGGGAACGCCGCAAAGATTCAAATCGATCCGAGTCTCGCGCGCGGGCTCTCTTACTACACCGGCGCGATCATGGAGATCAACGTGCGCGACCTCGCGGGAAGTCTCGGCGGCGGCGGTCGCTATGACAATCTGGTCGGAATGTTCTCCGGGCGGGACGTGCCCGCGTGCGGTTTCTCGCTCGGACTCGAACGAATCATCGTGGTCATGACCGACCGCGAGATGTTCCCGGCTGCGTTGACCGGCGCGCCGGCGGATATTATGGTCACGATCTGGAATGAGGAATCCGCCGCCGATGCGCTCCGCCTGGCGAGCACGTTGCGAGGGCAGGGCCTGCGTGTTGATCTATACCCCGAAGCGGACAAGCTTGGAAAACAGTTCAAGTATGCTGCGGCTCGGGGAATCACGTTCGTGATCGTCGTCGGTGACGAAGAGCGTCAGCGCGGCGAAGTCACGCTCAAAGATATGAGCACGAGCGGCCAGGAAACGATGCCGCTCGACGCCGTCATCGTGCGATTGCGAGAACAGCTGGGCAAAACCTCAAGCGGGCCATGATTATCAAGACGAAATCGAAAGAGTTGTCGATCGCCTGTGTGCGTGCGGGGATGACACGTCGTTATCTTAAAAGATAAAGCGAGATGCCTTTAACATGCTCGATAACTTAGGAGCGCTGCGGCGCACACACTCGTGCGGCGCATTGCGTAGCGAACATGTCGGACGACGCGTGACGTTGATGGGCTGGGTGGCGCGGCGGCGCGATTTCGGCCCGCTCACGTTCTTCGATTTGCGTGATCGCGATGGAATCACGCAGGTCGTCTTCAACGAAGAGACCGCGCCCGAAGCCCACGCTCGCGCCAAGACGCCGCGCGGCGAATACGTGATCGCCATTACGGGTGAAGTCGTTCTCCGCGAGGAAGGGCAGCGCAATCAGAAGATCGCGACGGGTGAAGTGGAAGTCCAGGCGCGCGAAATCCTTATTTTAAATGACGCGCGGACGCCTCCGTTTCAGCTCGAAGTCGCGTCCTCGGATGCGCTCGCGAGCGAAGACCTTCGTCTCAAATATCGCTATCTCGATCTGCGCCGTCCGCAGCTTCAAGCGAACCTGCGTCTGCGTCATCGCGTGCTCGGGGAAATTCGTCGCTATATGGACGAACATGGATTCACGGAAATCGAGACGCCGATCCTGATCAAATCAACGCCCGAGGGCGCGCGTGATTACATCGTTCCATCACGCCTTCACCCGGGAAAGTTTTATGCTCTTCCGCAATCGCCACAACTCTTTAAACAATTATGCATGATCGCCGGTCTGGACAAGTATTACCAGATCGCCCACTGCTTCCGCGATGAAGACCTGCGCGCTGATCGCCAGCCGGAATTTACGCAGCTCGATGTCGAGATGAGCTTCGCGACCACCGAGCAGGTCTATGCGCTGATCGAAGGGCTTCTCACGCGGGTATTCGAATTGATCGACGTGGAACTGCCGACGCCGTTTCCGCGCTTCACTTATGCGGAGGCGATGAGGCGTTTCGGAAGCGATAAGCCGGACCTGCGTTTCGCGATGGAGTTGAAAGACCTCGCGCCCGCGCTCGAAGGGACTGACTTTGCTCCCTTCGCCGCGGCGCTCTCAACGGGCGGAGAAGTCAAGGGGATCGTTTTCGCGGGCGGCGCGGGCACTTCGCGCCGGAATCTTGACGAGCTTCAGGAGCACGTGAAGCGTTACGGCGCGAGCGCGCTCGCCTGGATCAAGATCGGTGATGAGATGACGTCCTCGCTTTTGAAAGCGCTCGGGACTGATGTGATCGCGCGGATGGCGGAGACGGCCGGAGCCGGGCGGGGCGATGCGGTGCTCATCGTCGCGGGCAGGGCGAAGACCGTTGCGGCGGGCCTCGGAGCGCTGCGGAATGAGATCGCGCGGCGCGACAAGCTGATCCCGGAAAAGACTTATCAGCCTCTCTGGGTGACCGATTTCCCGATGTTCGAGTTCAACGAGGACGACGGGCGTTACTATGCGATGCACCATCCCTTCACGTCGCCGCTCGATGAAGACCTGCCGCTGCTGGAGCGCGCTGTTGAAGGAGGCGAGACGGAGCTGCTCGGACGGCTGCGCGCCAAAGCCTATGATCCTGTCATCAATGGCGTCGAACTGGCCTCGGGTTCAATACGTATTCACCGGCGCGACGTCCAGCGTTTGATCTTTAAAGCTTTGGGGATGACGGAGGATGAAGCGCGCTCACGCTTCGGTTTCTTCCTCGACGCGCTCGAATACGGGACGCCGCCGCACGGCGGGATCGCGCCGGGCATCGACCGTTTATTGATGGTGCTGGCCGGCACTGATAACATCCGTGATGTGATCGCTTTCCCGAAGACGGCCTCGGCCGCCGATCTGATGATTGACGCTCCGGGCGAGGTCGAAAAGCGACTTTTGGAAGAATTGCGCATCAAGATTACAAAAGACTAGCGTCGCGAATGTGAAAGGGTGTGGGTATAATTCTTCAGCGGGCGCATGTCGAGCAGCTGTGCGCGCACGCGCGTGAGGTGCGGCCGGCGGAGTGTTGCGGATTGGTCGGCGGCCCACGCCCGGGGCTGGCGCAAACGATCTACCGGCTGCGCAACGTGGCGCGCGATCCGCTGCTCACCTACGAAGCGGCGCCCGAAGATTTATTCGCTGCGCAGAGATTGATGCGCGCGCGCGGCGAACAAATCGTGGGCATCTACCATTCGCATCCGCGCGCCAGCGATCCCGTCCCTTCGGACGCGGACGTGCGGCTGGCATTCTATCCGTCGGCGGTCTACCTCATCGTCGGTTTCGAGCAGGATGACGAGGGCGTGCTGCGTGCCTTTCGCATTTTCGAAAGCGAAGGGCGCTGGGAACGGGCCTCGTACCGCGTCGCTGGAGATGATGAGTCCGAGATGTACTGAACCTGAAGGGCGCTCGTTTCGTAGGAGTATGTTATGGAGGAGAAGAGAAGCAAATACGATACAGACCCGCTCGATCCGGATTTCGTGCGGCGCACCGAAGATATCGGCGCGGCGACAGATGACGTGAGCAGACGCGACGCCCGCGCTGACCGCGCGCAGCACAGCGGAGGCGGTGAAGAGCCGACGCAGCGCTTCGATGATGTGCCGTTGCCGCAATCATACCCGTCAGTCTTCGTTCCACCCGTCTATCAACCGCCGACAACGTATACTTCCTACGGATCGACGACACCGCCGACCGTCGCCGCGTCGCCCGGCGGGCGGCCATCCGCCCATACCGTGTCAAAGTTGGGGTTGCCGGAAAACGTCGCGATGATCCTGCCTTATGCCCCTTTTTATATCGGGCTGGTGGCCTCGATTGTTGAACTGCTGCTCGTGCCGCGCAGCGAAGTGCGCACACGCTTTCATGCCGCGCAGGGACTGGCCTTGCATCTGGCGATCATCGCCATCAAACTCCTCTTCGGATTCGTCGGAATGCTGGTGGGCGGCCGGTTCGGCGGAAGTCTCTTTTCGATCGCCGCCTTTGTCTTCCTGATCGTTTCGATGGTGCGCGTCTGGAAGGGTCAACCGCATCGCCTGGCGCCGCTCTCCGATGCGACAAAATGGCTCAACGAGCAGATCGAGCCGCGAAAGTAGACGCGCTCCTCCCGCCGCTTTTGTGTTACTCTCTACTCCGGTCTCTCTTGTAAAGACATACGTTTCCATCCAAACTTTGTGGAGTTGTTTTGCTTTCATGAAAAGGAAACTACTCGCGCCGCTCTTTGCAATCGCCGTCCATGCCTCCGCGTTTCTTCTATTACTGATGCTGGCGATGCCCGTTGAGACGTTCGCGCAGAGAGGCGGCGGACGCAGCAGTGGCAGGGCACGCCGTCACCGCGCGCCGTCGCCGCGCGCCTCGTCCCGCGTCGCCACGGCGACGCGCGGGGGCCAGGACGCGCGCTTCAGCGCGATCGCCGATGACTATCTGCAAAATCATTACACATTCAATCCGACGGAGGCCACCGCGCTCGGGCTTCATGACTACGACTCCGCGCTCGAATCACGCAGCCGTGATTCGGTAGAGCGTGAAGTGAGGCGCTTGCGCGCGGCGCTCGCCGATCTGGCGCGGATCCGCGAAGGCGCGCTCACCGACGCCGCGCGCTACGACTTCCTTGTGCTCGAATCGCATGCGCGCGGTCAGCTCCTCGAACTCGAAGAGTTGCGGATGTGGGAGCGCGACCCGAACGTCTACAATCGCCTGCTCGCCTCAAGCATTGACAATATTCTCAAGCGTAATTATGCGCCCATCGAACAACGCCTGAACGCTGTGCTGGCGCGCGAGCGCCGGATTCCGGCGTTGCTCGATGAGGCGCGCGCCAATCTTCAAACGCCGCCGCGCATTTATACGGAGATAGCACTGTCACAGGTGCGCGGCAGTATCGACTATTTCACGAGCGTCGTGCCGCAGATGATCGAGCGGCAGGGAGGCGGACGACTGAGCGCCGCCCGCCGTGCGGAAATCAGCGCTACCAATGACTCGGTGATCGCCGCGCTGCGCTCCTTCGCGCTGTTTTTGGAGCGCGATCTGTTGCCGCGCTCGACGGGCAATTTCGCGATCGGAACGGAAAATTTCCGCCGCAAGCTCCTATACGATGAAATGATCGAGGCGGCGCCCGTCCAGTTGATCCGCGAAGGTGAAAGAGAGCTGCGACAAACGCAGGACGAGATGCGTGCGCTCGCCGAAGAAATCGCGCCCGGTAAGGGCGTCGAAATCGCCTTGCAGTCGCTCGGACGCGAGCACCCGACGAGTGATGGACTGGTCGGAGAAACTCGCGCCGAACTTGACCGCATCCGTGCTTTCGTCAAAACGCAGGAGATCCTTACCCCGCCCGCCCGCGAGAACTTGCTGGTCGCCGAGACGCCCGCCTACGCGCGCTCGACCAGTTTCGCTTCGATGGATACGCCGGGCGCATTCGAGCGCGTGGCGACCGAGGCTTACTATTACGTGACGCCTCCTGACGCGGCGTGGGACGCGCGCCGCAGGGAAGAGCATCTGAGCTTCTACAATCGGTACGCGCTGCCGGTCATTTCCATCCACGAAGTTTATCCGGGCCACTACTACCAGTTACTTGCGGCGAAGCGTTCACCTTCGCGCGTGCGCGCCGTGCTCGGTTCGGCGAGCTTCGTGGAAGGCTGGGCGCACTACTCTGAGCAGATGATGCTCGACGAGGGGTTCGGCGGTAATAATCCGAAACTGAGACTTGCACAGTTGAATCTGGCGCTGCTGCGGCTGTGTCGTTACCTCGTCGGTCTGAAGATGCACACCCAGGGGATGAGTTACGAACAGGGCGTTGAATTCTTTATGCGCGAAGGCTATCAGGCGCGCGTCAATGCTGAGCGGGAGGCGCGGCGGGGGACCGTTGATCCGACTTACCTTGTGTATACCCTCGGTAAAATGGAGATACTTAAACTGCGTGAGGATTACAGGCGGCAGAGGGGCGCCTCATTTCGTCTCGGCGAGTTTCACGATCGCCTGCTCAGCTACGGGATGCCGCCGGTTAAAATTATCAGGATGGCGTTGCTTGGCGATGCCGGCGGCGCCAGCCGCGAGGCAAATTCTGGAGAGGGATCCGCGGAGCAATCCACATCGATTGATTTCTCTGTGCTGGCGACGGGCACGATGAGTAATTATGAAGGCCTGCGCGCCATCGAATTGATTACGAACCAGAACGACTGGGAGCGCGCGTGGCGCGCGATCGGCAACGATCGTCCGACGCCGGATGTCAACTTCAATACGCGCGCGTGCATCATCGTCTACCAAGGACGAAAACCGACCGGCGGCTACAGCATCTCGATCACTGAAATTCGTCGTCATGAATTGACCATCGCCGTCAGTGCCAGCGAGCAGCGCCCGGCACCCGGAAATATGACGACGCAGGTGATCACCTCGCCTTTCGTCGCGATCTCGATCCCGCGGCCACCAAACGGCGCGAGCGTGCGCTTAAACGGGAGCGGCGCGGAGAGCGTGGAAGAAAAACCTCTAATTCGTAAAAGAATCGTGAAACCCTCGGGGCGGCGCACCACGCGACGCGGGCGGAGGCTATGACGTGGCCAACCCATTTATGCTAAGATTCATCAGAAAATAGCCGAACCAGCATGGCGCGCTCCCCGTTTTCGCGGCTGGGATCAGGCAGAGAGATTAACGTGTTCTCCCCCTACGCGTTGAGCA
>JANOGZ010000260.1:0-6757 GCA_031406255.1 Pyrinomonadaceae bacterium
AGGGGAAAGCGACGCGCCGCGGCGTCGAAAATCCTCAAGCCGTTAGAACGCCGTCCTGTCAATCAACTTTTTAACTGAAAAGCCCGACTTTAATACTTCCTCACAGCGAGTACATTGAGACTATAACGGATTGTGGGCATCTGTTGAAAGAGCGAGGGGCGGGGGCTGCCATCCTCCGGTCGCCTTTTCAACAATCCGGGCAGCAGCCAGCACCGCGTTTTCGCAATTTGGACGGCCGATGATCTGGATACCGATGGGTAGGCCCTCGCCGCTGGATCCGGCCGGCACACAGACGGAGGGTAGTCCGAACACGTTGAAGGTTTGCGAATAGCTGATGGCGCGAAAAACGCTGATGAGTTGCCCGCCGACCGCCACCCGCCGCGCGCCATGCGCAAACGCCGGCACTGCCCCGACCGGGGCGATCAGCAGCGGACACTCTTCCATCCATTCATCCAAAAGCGCGCAGAGGCGGGCGCGCTCCGCCTGCGCGTGCGCGTAATTATGTTCAGCGCCCCCGCGCTCGCCGTCAGCGCCAGCGGCGATGATCGCACGAACCGAAGGGCCGGCCAGTTCTTCACGTCCCGCGTACATCTCACGCAGTAAATCTGTTGCCGACGGCGAGAAAAGAGAGGCCCAGAGAGCGGGCCCGTGCTCGATCACGGGTGGACGTTCTTCGACCACGACGAGCCCCGCGTCGGCGAGCGCGCGCGCCGCGCGGGCGACAGCGCGCCGCGTTTCTTCGGTAACGGGGACGAGTGTGTCGTCTGTGTACCAGGCGACGCGCCGGCCGCGCATTTCCGGCGACCCGCGATCATCGTCGGAAGGAGGAGGAGGAAAACTTCTCCCGGCAGAAACATCTTCCTGCCGGAGCACGTCGAAAAGGAGCGCGAGGTCTTCGATTTTGCGCGCCAGCGGGCCGATCACCATCCCGAGCGCCAGCGCGCCGCATGCGGAAGGGCAATGTCCCGCAGGCGGAAGGCGATTGATCGTCGGCTTCAATCCGACGATGCCGCAGAAGTGTGCCGGCACACGGATCGAGCCGACGAGGTCGCTCCCCAGTCCCCCCGGAGACAGACACGCACTGATGGCGGCCGCTTCCCCACCGCTTGACCCCCCCGGTGTACAGGCGGGATTATGCGGATTATTCGTGCGCCCGAAGACGGGATTGTCCGACGACAGATCCATCACCGCCATTTCGGATGTGTTGGTTTTACCGAGCACGATCGCGCCCGCCCGCTTGAGCCGCGCGACGACCGGGGCATCCGCTTCCGGTACGTAATCCGTTCTGATCGGCGACCCGCTCGTTGTCCGCAGGCCCGCGGTCTCAATCGTGTCTTTGATCGTGACGGGCACGCCGTGCAGCGGGCCGAGCCGACGGCCGCGCATCACAGACTCTTCAGCGGCGCGTGCGCGATCGAGCGCATCCGGCGCCAGGGTCACGATGGCGTTGAGACGCGGATTCAACCGCTCGATCCGCGTGAGGTACGCTTCGATGACTTCGACGGGTGAGACGGCGCGCGCGCGTATCAGTTCGGCGAGTTTCGTGGCCGACACTCTGGTCAATTCGCTCATAAAAAGTCGGGACTCGGGAGTCTAGAGTCGGGAGTGAGTGGCTTGAGTATTTGACTTGAGACTCCAGACTCCAAACTTATCCGTCAGCAATTCGATAAATTTCCGTGCGGCGGCGCCGAGCGTGCGATCGCTGCGAAAGATGATGCCGACCGAGCGCGTCCATTCGGGCTCGACCAGCGCGGCCACCGCGAGCTGGCCGCTTCGTTGCTCGTCGATCACGCTCGGGCGCGGAACGATCGCCACCCCGAAGCCGACCTCGACCGCGCGTTTGATCGTCTCGATATTGTCGAATTCAGCGACGCGGCGAACGCTCACGCCATGCGATTTGAGGATGCGGTCGGTCGCCCGCCGCGTCGGAATATCGCGCTCGAACAGCACGAAATCCTGGTCCTTGAGCTCACCGGCGCGGACCCGGCGCCGCTTCGCCAGCGCGTGGTTCGGCGGCGAGATCAGGACCAGCCGGTCGCCCCTCAGCGGCACTACCTCAAGGCCGCGCTTTTTCTCCGGATAGGCGACCACACCGAGCTCGACCGCTCCGCTCAGGACATCACGCACAATGCGCGTCGTGCGGCTATACTCGAGATCGATCTTCGCCTCCGGATAGAGCTCCATAAAGCGCCGCACGGCGGGCGGCAGTTCGTACAGGCCGACGCTGTAGACGGTCGCCACCCGGACCGTGCCGCTGACCGTTCCGATCAGCGATCGCATGCTTTCCTCGAGCTGCGCGTAGGCGCCGAGCACGCTGCGGCTCTCCTGATAGAAGGCCTCGCCGTCACCGGTCAGATGTATCTCGCGCCGACCACGGACGCGTTCGAGCAGACGCCGCCGGAATTTCTCTTCGAGCCCGCGTACCTGCTGGCTGACGGCCGACTGCGTCACGAAATTACGCTCGGCGGCCTGGGAAAAACTCCGCGTTTCGACGAGATCACAGAATATCTTTAACGTCTCGATCTGCACGGCGAGTTATTATAAGTATTCCTCACAATGTAGGACAAGTTTTTTCATTTTACCTTATATTCTGCGGGCGTTAGACTGTCTCTCGCGCGGGCGTTTCAGAGATCAGAAGCGGCGTGAACCGCCGGAGGGCATTTACCCGAGCGATTGATTTTCCGGCTTACCTCGATATAATCATGCGCGTTCACACGAATCATGATCGTTTCCGGAGCGCCGGCACGCGCCGCCACACCCGCCCTTCATCGAAGATGGCCGACGAACATTACTCTTCCGGCGTCAAAGGAGTGATTTCCTGAGCTATGGCTGTTCGTTTAAGCAACACATTCATCCTGCGCAAGCTGCACCAGTTGACGGGCATCGTACCGCTCGGCGCGTTCCTGCTGGAGCATTTCTATACCAACTCGAAAGCCGCGCACCCGACGATGGGCCCCGAGAACTTCAACAAGGCGGTCGCCGATTTGCAGGCGATACCTTACATCCTCCTGGTCGAGACGGCTTTTATTTTTATTCCGCTGCTCTATCACGCGCTGTACGGGCTGGTCATCACATGGGAGACGAGGCCGAACAATCTGAACTATCCGTATCCGCGCAACTGGTTCTACACCATCCAGCGGATCACCGGCGTGATTCTCTTCTTCTTCATTCTTTTTCACGTCCTTAATTTCCGCTTCGGACTGATCCCGGGGCTCAACACCGAATCGGTCGCGCACTTCCCGGAGAAGGGTTTCGCGATCGTCTCGCGCGAGTTCAATATTCCGGCGATCTTCATCATCTATATGATCGGCATCACGTCGACGGTCTGGCATTTCGCGAACGGTCTGTGGCTCTTCGCCGTTGACTGGGGAGTGGTCATCGGCGAACGCGCGCAGCGCCTGACCGGCTATGCCTGCATGGCGTTCGGCGTCGTGCTGCTGACCGTCGGCATCAACGCGGCCGTCGCCTTTATTCGCCCCGGCGGACTGTTGGGAGGGATACTTTAACTGTTATGGCAGGAAACAACGGCATCCATATAGCCATCGTCGGCGGGGGCCTGGCCGGGCTTGCGGCGGCGATGAAAATCGCCGAGGCGGGCCACCACGTCGACCTGCTCTCGGTCGTGCCCGTCAAGCGCTCACATTCGGTCTGCGCGCAGGGGGGTATCAACGGCGCGGTCAACACCAAGGGCGAGGGCGATTCGACGTGGGAGCATTTCGACGATACGGTTTACGGCGGCGACTTTCTCGCCAACCAGCCGCCCGCCAGGGCGATGTGCGAGATGGCGCCCGCGATCATCTATCTCTTCGACCGGATGGGCGTTCCCTTCTCGCGCACCACCGAAGGCCTGCTCGATTTTCGTCGCTTCGGCGGCACGAAGCATCACCGGACGGCTTTCGCCGGCGCTTCGACCGGGCAGCAGCTCCTCTACGCGCTCGACGAACAGGTCAGGCGCTACGAGGTCGGCGGCCGGGTCAAGAAGTATGAAGGCTGGGAGATGCTGTCGCTCGTTTTAGATGACCACGAGGTGTGCCGCGGGCTGGTGGCGATGGAGCGCGCGACGCTCGAGCTGAAAGCCTTTCCCGCCGATGCGGTGATCATCGCTTCGGGCGGCCCCGGACTCATCTTCGGCAAATCGACCAACTCGATGGTCTGCACCGGAAGCGCCGTCGCCGCCTGCTATCAGCAGGGCGCGAGGTATGCCAACGGCGAGTTTATACAGGTTCACCCGACCTCGAATCCGGGCGAAGACAAGCTTCGGTTGATGAGCGAATCGGCGCGCGGCGAGGGCGGTCGCGTGTGGGTGCCGCGACAGCCGAAAGATCGGCGCGCGCCGTCGGCGATCCCGGAGAAGGAGCGCTGGTATTTCCTCGAAGAGAAGTATCCGGCTTACGGTAACCTCGTTCCGCGCGATATCGCGACGCGCGAGATTTTTCAAGTCTGTCTCGACGGCTTCGGCATCGGCGGCGAGAACCAGGTCTATCTCGATCTGACACACATCCCGGCCGAGACGCTCGACCGCAAGCTCGGGGCGATCCTCGAAATCTACGAGATGTTCGTCGGCGACGATCCGCGCCACGTGCCGATGCGGATCTTCCCGGGCGTCCATTATTCGATGGGCGGACTGTGGGTTGATTTCGATCAGCGCACAAATATACCCGGGCTGCTGGCGGCCGGCGAGTGCGATTACTCGATTCACGGAGCGAACCGGCTGGGCGCCAACTCGCTCGTCAGTTGCGTCTTCGGCGGTTTCGTCGCCGCTCCGGCGGCGATCGAGTATGCGAAGAATATCGAGCGCAATGGTGGTGCTGACGGGTCAAATATCTACGAGGCGGAACGAGGGCGCCAGGAAGCGCTCAACAGCGCGCTCGTCAAGCAGTCGGGCGCCGAAAACCAGTATGTCATTCACGAGGAAATGGGCAAGTGGATGACGGATAACGTCACGGTCGTCCGCTATAATGATCGCCTGCGCGCGACCGACCTCAAGCTGCAGGAATTGCTGGATCGTTATCGTCGTATCTCGATCAACGATTCGAACATGTGGGCGACGATGGCGCTGCCGCACGCGCGCCAGTTGAAGAACATGCTCGATCTGGCACGCGTCATTACGCTCGGCGCGCTCAACCGCGACGAATCCCGCGGGGCCCACTACAAGCCGGATTTTCCGAACCGCGACGACGAGAATTTCCTGAAGACGACGATCGCCGAATATTCGGGCGAGGGACCGGTGCTCTCCTATGAGGCGGTTGATATTTCTCTGATTACGCCGCGCAAGCGCGATTACAGCAAAGGCAAGCAGGAGAAAGCGGCGGCCACCGTCGCCGCGGGCGCGAAGGGGGCAGCGCTTCCCGCGAAAGAGGGCGCGCCGCAGGTGCCGGTCGACGGATCGGAACTGAAGCCGCGGGATTTGACCGGCCCGGCCGTCTGGAATCAGAACAAAGAGCAGGTGCGCGATGTCAATCACGGCGAAGCGCAGACGCGCCGCGAGCAGGGCAAATCAATCGAAGAGGCAGGGGGTAAATCAGACAAGGTATGAGCACACACACAGATGGACCGGCTGCCGGGCAGGCCGCGAGACGCCCCAGGTCCGGAAACGTCGAGCTGCGCATCAGGCGGCGCGATAACCCGGAGGCCCCACCGCGCTGGGAAGAGTTCGCGATTCCCTACCGTCCGAATCTCAACATCATTTCGTGTCTGATGGAGATTCGCAAAAATCCGGTCACGAAGGACGGGCGGCGAACGACGCCCGTCGTCTGGGATATGAGCTGCCTCGAACAGGTCTGCGGCATCTGCACGATGGTCATCAACGGGCGCGTCCGTCAATCCTGCTCGGCGCTCGTCGACCAGCTGGATCAGCCGATCACCCTCGAGCCGATGTCGAAATTTCCGAACATACGTGATCTGGTGGTCGATCGTTCGCAGATGTTCGAGCACCTCAAGCGCGTCCACGCGTGGATCGAGATCGATGGCTCGTATGATCTCGGCCCCGGCCCGAAGATGAGCCAGGAGGAGGTGGCCGAGCGCTATGCGTACTCGCGGTGTATGACGTGCGGTTGCTGTCTGGAGGCGTGCCCGCAGTATGAAGGCGACAACTACATCGGGCCGCAGGCGATCGCGCAGGTCCGTTTATTCAACATGCACCCGTCGGGCAAAATAACGCGCGACGAGCGACTCGAAGGCATTATGGGCGATGACGGGATCACCAACTGCGGCAACGCGCAAAACTGCGTGCGCGTCTGCCCGATGTCAATTCCTCTGACGAAGGCCATCTACGAGGAGAATCGCGAGACGGTTCTTCATGGCCTCTTCGGCTGGCTCAAGAGATAAATTTCAATCGCGATTCCGGTCAGTGAAAACGCAGCGTGCACCCCAGGGTGTACGCTGCGTTTCGTATGTGCCACGCAAAGCTTTCAGCTAACATAAAGAAGCGTGCGCCATGACAGATCGACACCACCCATGACCGGCTGACCGCTGATGGCTGATGGCTGACCGCTTACGTTTCTGGTTTGCACACATTATTGTTGTTGTTTTTCCTTGTTTGATTCTTGTGATTGAGATGATTTGTATGTACATCATTTCTTTTAGTATTAAAATAATCTTCAATTGTATTAATCTCATCGCCTTCGAAACCTCCTTTATAATTTGTCCAACCTAAATGATCAGCAATCAAATGTTGATTGTTACAACCTTTGCAGCGCGTTATAACAACCCCTTGGTTATATGCTATACGAGAGATTGAATGTGTATTACGTGTTTC
>JANOGZ010000753.1:0-1506 GCA_031406255.1 Pyrinomonadaceae bacterium
GCCTCGATGAAGGGGATCGCGTGGGCGCCCGGCGCTCACACGATCTCCGGAATCACATCAATCTGGTGCTGCTCGGCAATCCTCTGTCAATTTCACAAGAGACGGCGACGTGACCGGTTCGCCCTTCTCTGAAGAAAACGAATTATGAATAAGCGTCCGATGCGGTCGCCACCCGTCGCTCAACTGGTGGAGTGAATTGTGGGGCAACCACATGGACGAGCGCAAAGAACGGCGACGCTGATTCCATTTGCATGGATAAGCGCTGGCGCCGCGCTCCACACTTCGTGTAAGGTACATGGCCATGTCGCGCCCGCTCCCCTTTTTAACCTCACTCACTTTTCTTCTGGCGATGCTCACCGCCGCGTCCGATCAACCTCTCACGAAAACCTACGCCGGTCAAAAAGTCGGCGACGCCCAATACAGCGCGCAGAACGTGGACCGTGACCGCGAAATCGCGGCCCGCTTCGCACCCGTTTTCTATCAGGCCCTGGGTGATCACAAGCGCAGTGATTACATCACCCGCTTTGACTTCGACGGCGACTGGCGAGGCGACAACAACTGGACCAACGCCGAGGACCAGCGCTACCGGTTGCGCGCTCATGTCTACTTCGCGGTGAGCGAGACTCTGACCCATTTCTTCGTTCACTACGCCGTCTTTCACCCACGAGATTACAAAGGCGGCGGGTTTGGCCCACTCCTGAGTGAGGCCATCCGCGAGGGCGTCAGGCGGGGCGGCCGCTACGATCCGACGGGATTATCCGGAGAGGTGATGCTCGCTCACGAAAACGACATGGAGGGTTGTCTCGTCGTCGCTGCCAAAGCCGGGGGTGACCTCTCGCAGGCGAAAGTGACCTTCGTCGAGACGCTGGCCCACGACCGCTTTTTGAAGTACGTGTCAGAAGGCAGTCAACTCGTTGGTTACGGGCTGGCGCGGGCAGACGGCCAGCAGTTCCTGCTGTACGTCGAGCCGAAGGGACATGGCATCACGGCTTACGACCAAGGTGAGAAGCAGACTTCCCGCTACGGCACGTTGATCTATACTTTCGCCGGCCGCGCCGATGATCCCGAAGCCCAGAACCAGGACAAGGTAGGATACGATCTGATTCCGCTGTACGCTACATTGTGGCTGCGCGCACGGGGCGGCGCGAACGAGACTTACGGGCGTGTGGTGGACTACGGCGCGCTCACTGTGAGCGTCTCGGATGTGCGGGGCCAGGTCACTAAACGTCAGAACAGGACGGGGAAAGTAGGCGCGGCATTCCTCGGAAAAGTGGGCGCGCAGAACGCGGCGCGCCCGCCGTGGGGCTGGTTTGACCGGGACGAAAAAGATCAACCGCCCGGCGCGTGGTTCTTCGATCCCGCCTCAACCATCAAGCGTCACTACAAGTTGAGCGAAAACTTCTCCACGGTATACCTGCACGCGCCGTTTGTCGGCATCTTCCGGAAGTAGCGCGGCGATACGTCAATCCACAAAGGTGCCATGAGCAGCGGACATACAGAGAGATC
>JANOGZ010000265.1:0-4647 GCA_031406255.1 Pyrinomonadaceae bacterium
CTGATTGAGTTTCCGCCACCCTCGCCCTTTACCGATAGACCTCCAAACGCGTTCCGGCGCAGTCGCTGATCCTAGAGGCATTTCACGATGCGTGGAGATTTTCCGTACGTGAGATTAAAGGTGCCGACGGTCTCCTTCCTCTCGGCGAGGGTCACCGTCAGGGTCATGGCCTGACCATCGATCCTGCCCGAGTAGCGTGCCGGCTGGCCATCAGAGTGTTCTCCCTCACGCACCGGCCCGCCGCGCTCTTTGGTGTGAGAGCCTTTCACGTCGAAGCGACCGCCGGAGTCCGTGACGAGCGGCTCACTGATCGTACCGTGGGCACAGTCGTATTCGATGCGCGCGCCTTCGTCAGACACCTGCATCCGAATATGCTCGCCTCCCCATAATCCGGTCTGCACCCTCTCCGCTTTTCCATTCACCGCAGTATCCATTTTACCTTTTCGGCAGGGGCCGCCCTGCCAGAGAATCAGGATGATCAACGGAAAGGCGAAAAATGCCGGCATCGCCTTCGTATGGCACATGACTCCTCCTCCCGTGCTGTGCTCGAGTGTCGGCGGCGCGCCATCCTTCACTTTACGAAACGGCGGCGCTCCGTAGTGATTGCGCGATCACCGGCACGATCCGGCGCGGGACGGCGATGGCTTCCTTGATGTGGCGCGCATGAGTGAAATGACCCGCGACGTAGATGCCGGGCACGTTGGTTTCGAAGGTCGCGGGATCATAAACGGGAACCTGCGTCAGACCCGCCGGAACAACCTCTACTCCCACCTGCCGAAGCAGCGTAAAGTCAGGATCATTGCCGATCAAAACGAAGACCGCATCGTTCCTGAGCGTGATGATCTCCCCGTCTTCCCGCTTTACTTTTACATGCTCGGGGCTGATCTCCTCTAGTTCGGTGAAGAGGACGAGCCGCAGACGCTCGGCGGCGATCTCGCGCTCGAGCGGCGCCCGCACCCAATGCTTGATGCCATTCATCTTCGGGTCGCGATTCTCCCAATCGGAACGCCAGATGGCGAACGTCGTGCGCGCGCCCTCTTCGGAGAGAAACAGCGCCGCCTCGGCCGCGCTGTTGCCGCCGCCGACGACGAGCACGTCTTTCCGGACGTAAGGATAAGGCTCATCAAATCGGTGGCGGACTTTGGGCAAATCCTCGCCGCTCGTGCCGAGGCGACGCGGATGCGCCATCACCCCCGTCGTGAAGAGCACGCGCGCGGCCTCGTAGAGCGCGTGCGTCGTGCGCACGATAAACCCTTCGGTATCGCCACCGCCGCGCGTGATCTCCGTCGCCTCTTCTTCCGTGTTGATGCGCAAGTTTTGTTCGAGCGCAAACTGCACATAATGCGAGAGCAGTTCTTCGCGCGTCGGCTTTTCGCGGCAGGGACGGAGCGTGCCCTCACACATCTCCAGTTCGTTGGGTGTCGAGAAAACCGTGCGACCGATCGGATAACGATAGATCGTGTCGGCGATCAGGCCTTTTTCGACCACGAGGTAATTTAACCGCTCGCGCGCCGCCGTGGCGGCGGCCGAAAGACCGGCCGGCCCCGCGCCAATGATCAGCAGTTCGAGTTGTTCACCGTCCATTCGTACCATTATTAAGCATCGTCGCACGCCGTCGTCTAAAACATCAACTCACCGTGCGCGATGATCACCGACGAGCCCCCGACCTTCACCTGTTCCACCGCGCCGCGCGAACCCCTCACCTCGACACGGATTCGGCTCGGCCGCTTCATGAAATCGCCCTGTTCGATGGTGAAACGAAAAGCATCCGCCGAACCGCTCTCGCCCAGCGCGCCGTGGTAGATGAGATAGCCTCCGAGCGAGCCGGCCGCGCTGCCGGTCGCCGGGTCTTCCGGAATTCCCCCGTCGGGAACGAACATGCGCGCGTGCGCCCGTGCCGGGGCGCCGTCGAAGGTCTCGCGCGCGAAGGCATAGCAACCGAACGCGCCCGCGCGCCCGTACGCCTCGCTCAATTTTGCGGAGTTGATGTGGCAGCGGCCCAGAACTTCGAGCGAGCGGACGGGCACGGCGAGCACCGGCATGCCCGTCGAAACGGTCTGGATCGGCAATTCTTCAGGAAAATCTTCCGGCGCCAGTCCTAACCCGTCGGCTATTTCGGCGCGTTCAGGTGGGTCGGTTATTTCCTTCAGGGTCTCAAACTTTCCCTGCGTCATCACGACGCGGACGGGCTGCCCCCCGGTGAACTCCACGTCAATGGGGAGCACGCCGATACCGACTTCCTGTTCGATGCGTGTCCAACCCGTCTCTCCTGTGGCGGGACGCGGCACGACGCTCTCTCGCGCCAGCAAATTCCACGTGCCGACGACCGGGTGGCCGGCGAAGGGAAGCTCGCGCATGGGCGTAAAAATCCGCAGACGGCGCAAAGCCCCTTCCGCATGCGGCGGAAGAACGAAGACCGTCTCAGATAAATTCATCTCCCGCGCGATTTGCTGCATCTCTTCGTCCGTCAAACCTTCCGCTTCGGGGAACACCGCCAGCGGATTGCCGCAAAAAGCACGATCCGTAAAGACATCCAGTTGCACAAAGCGGTACCTGCGCATCATTGCCAACCACCTCCACTTTCCTTCAGTAGTATCCGCAAATAATCACGTCAGACGCCGCATTCGGTCAAGCTTCGTTTGCGCCCGCTCTGAATCGCTCGTTATAATGCTTGGACCTGTGGAAGCAAAGCATATTGATACAAATAAACGAAATTCTCTCAGGCGCGACGGGTCCAGGCGGGAATGCCGCGCGCGGCGTGCGGCATTCCCGCCAGTTTTGGCATCTCTTCGTCGAGATGAGGCAGCAGCGATGTGCCTGCCTTACGTATCAGGATAAACGGCCGGCCGGTCAGGGCGTTAGAAAAGCATGGATGTGAGCGCGACGGAATCTGCATGTTATAGCACGCCGGAAGGGGCCGGGCTGCGCATCGAGACCTTACCGTTCGAGGCCCTGCCGAATCAGTCGCGCCTGTTCCTCGATTATCTGCGCGACCCGCTCGCGCTCAAACGCTTCTATCCTTCAGCCGTACGCTTTCATCACGAACTCGCCGCCCGTACGCCGGAAGTACTGGCCGCGCACCGGACCGACCGCGGGGCGCTGTGCGACGCGCTCGAAGCGATGAATACCGCCTGGGGCGCGGGCAGCGAGACGCTCGCCAACATCTCGCGCCTGCGCGGTGAGCGCTCGGTCGCGGTCGTTTCGGGCCAGCAGGTGGGCCTTTTTACGGGGCCGCTGTACACGATTTATAAAGCCCTTTCGGCCGTTAAGCTCGCCGGCTGCCTGACGCAGCGCGGCACGGAGGCGGTGCCCGTATTCTGGCTCGCCACCGAGGACCATGATTGGGCGGAGGTACAGACGGCGGAATTCATCGGCTGCGATGGGCGTCTGGCGAGCACGGCGCTACCGACCGAGATGCACGAAGAGGGCGCGCCGGTCGGCAGCGTCGTGCTCGACGAGCGGGTCGGCGAAACCATTCAACGCTTGCTCGACGTGCTGCCGACAACCGAATTCTCGCCCGAGCTGAGCGAACTGGTGCGCGACGCTTACCGCCCGGGGCATACCTACGGTGAGGCCTTCGCGCGCCTGATGACCGCGCTCGTCGGCTGCTACGGTCTGATCCTGCTTGACCCGCTCGACGAGCGGCTGAAGCGTTTAGCCGCGCCGCTTTACGCGGAAGCCGCGCGCCGCGCGCCGGAGATCGCCTCCGCGCTCGAAGCGCGGAGCGGCGCGCTCGAACAGGCGGGCTACCACGCTCAAGTTCATACGTCGGCCGATGCTTTTCCGCTGTTCTTACAGGAGGACGGCGTGCACCGCACGGCCATCGCGCGTACCGCCGAAGGACGCTACCGCGCGAAGGATGCGAAATCCGAATATACGACGGAAGAACTCGCCGCGTGGGCGGCGCGCGAGCCCGCACGCTTCAGCCCGAACGTGACGCTGCGCGCGGTCGTGCAGGACTATCTGCTGCCGACGGTCGCGTATTTCGGCGGGGCTGCGGAAATCGCGTACTTCGCGCAGACGGCGGAAGTCTATCGCCTGCTTGAACGTCCTGTGACGCCGATCCTGCACCGCGCGAGTATGACGATCGTCGAGCGCCGCGCGGGACGCACGCTCGAACGTTACGGACTACGCCTGGAAGATTTTTTCGCGGGTTCGGACAGCGTCATCGCGCGCGTCGTCGAAGAATATCTCGGCGCGGAAACGGCACGCACCTTTGACCAGACGGACGCGAACATCAATCGCGCTCTCGGCGAGCTGCAGGAGCAATTGCGAAGAATCGAACCGACGCTCGCCACCGCGCTCGCCACCGGACAACGCAAGATCAATCATCAACTGGAGGGACTGCGCGCGCGCTTTCATCGCGCGCAGATGGCGCGTAACCGCGCCGCCTACCGGCAGCTTGAGCGGGCTTTCGCCGCTCTCTATCCGGAAAAGACTTTGCAGGAGCGCCGGCTCAACATCACGTCGTTCGCCGCACGGCACGGACGCTATGTGGTGGACTGGATTTATGACGCAATTGATCTCGGTTCGGTCGAGCACCAGATCGTCTATTTATGAATCGTAAGCGGTCAGCTATCAGCTATTAGCTATCAGCTAAAATAAAGAAGAGAGAGCGCCTCTCTGCGCCCCTGGCGCGTCCCGGCA
>JANOGZ010000276.1:0-1869 GCA_031406255.1 Pyrinomonadaceae bacterium
CTGCGTCATCGGTGAGGTGAAGTCGGAGCCGCAGGGGATCGTTGCTCTGAAGACCGGTTTCGGCGGGACACGCATCGTCGACATGCTCGTCGGCGAGCAGTTACCTAGAATATGTTAGCGCAGGCAATCAGCTCTCAATAATCAGCAGGAATCAATGTCGAGTGATGGGTGAGTAATAGTTGTTGGATTCATAGCCTTCTAGTTTTTTGCGTCGAGTGCGCGCTGAAAACGGGGCGCGATTTCGTCGAGCCATCTATCTAATTCTCCTTGCGTAAACCATTTTCCTTTGAGCATGACGCCCGCGCGCTTCTCCGTGTTTGAGATGTTTTCCAGGGGATTTGCTTCAAGTAAAACCAGATCGGCGCGTTTGCCGCGTGCTATTGTGCCGACCTTTTCAAGCGTTCCGAAAAACTCAGACGGGTTTCGCGTGGCGGCAGCGAGAGCGGCGTAGTTTGATAATCCGGCTTCATTTAATGCTTTAAGCTCACGATGAAGCGTGAAACCGTAAAGAAAGAAGAAATCGGGCGCGTCCGAACCAGCCATGATTTTCCCGCCCGCGTCGTGAATCGCTTTGACGATTCGATTTCGCAAAGCGACATACTTTTGGCGGCGCTCTGCGGAAGGCGGATCAGCCCATATTCTGCGCCTCGCCGCAAACCAACGATCGCGCATTTTCTGCGGGAAGAAGCGATAATCCGGCTCGGCTTTGATCGCTTCTTCCGACTTTCCCACACCGAAAGTGACCTTGAAGAAGTTTAAGGTCGGGACGACGAATGGATTTGCTTTGACCGTCGCTCTGGCCACTTCGGGAATTCTATTTTCTTCGATGTAATCGAGGCTTTCCCAATTCTTCGGCTGAAAGATATAGATGTCCGACACCGAACCTTCAACGGGTGAATTTTCAGGCAGCAGCGCTTCCAGATAAGAATCGAGGTGTTCGATTTGCTGTCCGGCTTCGAGCGCCTTCTGCAGGCCGACATAACGGCTATCGGCGTGACCGACGACGCGAATGTTCTGCCGCGCGGCTTCATCGATTATCGCGTCATACACGGGAGCGGCGAGAAAAGTCGTCAACTTGATAAAATCGTAACCGTCCCGCCTGGCTTTTCTGACCGCCGCGCGCGCTTCCGCTTCATTCGTCACGACAAAGGCATTGCTGCCTTTGCGCCCCGTGAACTGCGGGCTCGCCAGATAAAGCGTCGGGGCGATGATTTCACCTTTCGCCGATCTTTCACGCAAAATCAACTGCTCAGGCGTTCCCATCATCAGGCGAACGGTTGTCAAACCGTTGGCGAGCATGATTTTGAGTTCATCCTCCGCCAGGGCATCGGGGAATTCGTCGTCCGACAACAGATGCACGTGCAGATCAACCAGTCCGGGGATTAAAAACTTACCCTTCCCGTCAATCTTTTGTGCGCCTTTGGGAACTTTTACCCGTTTCGCGGGGCCGATTTCAGCAATCACGCCGTTGCGGACGATTACGGTTTGATTTTGCAGTGCGCGTTCTTCATCCATCGGAATCACGTTGACATTGACGAACGCAGTTGTTTTTGAATCAAGCGAATTCGTTTGACCAAACGCCGATGAAACTGCCACCAGGATCAACAGAAAAATCAGAGGTTTCATCAATCTAGCTCCACTGGAACGCTTCGCACATTCTGAAATGATTACGGCCTCGCTGATGCCTGACGAAATGCGGCTTCAACGCCCGGTCCGGTCACGTAGTTTTGAAAGATAAAGCTTTTCAACTGGCTGTCGCCAGCAAACGCCCGGTGAAATTCTTCGAGATTGATACTCTTTCGCGCTTGTTCGAGCGTTTCGCCGCGCCTCACGGCGGCTTCGGTTTGATGTTTGAGTTCGTTCAGCAAA
>JANOGZ010000313.1:0-2710 GCA_031406255.1 Pyrinomonadaceae bacterium
GCCTCCGCCAGCTTCGCCGGCTCAATAGGCTTTGGCACGTGTTTCTGAAAGCCCGCCGCGAGCGCACGTCTGCGGTCCTCGCCCCCCGCAAAAGCGGTCAGTGCGATGGCCGGGATACCTCCCCCTTGCTCGACCGGAAGAGCTCGTACTTTGCTTATCAGGATATAACCGTCTTCGACCGGCATCCCGATATCCGAAAGCAGGACATCCGGCTTCTTCTGTCCGATCGCCGCCAGCGCTTCGGCGGCTGAAGTCACGGCTGTCACTTCCGCTCCGTAGTCCCGCAGTACCTTGGTTATCAAGTCAAGCGTATCCGGTTCGTCGTCGACGACGAGCACGCGCAAATCAGTAAGGGAGAGAGGATGATGCGCAACCGAAACATCCTTCGTAAACGGCCGGGTGACTTTCGGGCTTTCGGTTTTATGAGACACGATTGCGAGCGGTAAAGTCACCGTGAAGGTGGAGCCCTGGCCGCTTCCAGGGCTCTCGGCGCTGACTGCGCCGCCGTGCAGCTCTACCAGATGGCGGACGATGGCTAAGCCCAGCCCGAGCCCGCCATGCGCTCTGGTGGATGAGCCGTCGGCCTGGCGGAAGCGATCGAAGACAAAGGGAAGGAACTCGGGTTCAATACCCTTTCCGGTATCTATGACCTTTATCTGAGCCGCTGCATTGACTCGTTCAAGTTGCACTTCGACACGTCCGCCATTCGGCGTGAATTTGATGGCGTTCGAGAGGAGATTCCAGACCACCTGCTGTAAACGCTGCGGGTCACCGATGAGCGGGGCTATCGCAAGATTATTCTGGAATCGAATATTAATGTTTTTATCGTGAGCCGCCGGGTCTGCCGCGTCGAGCGCCGCTTCGATAATCGGGGCCAGCGTGATCGGTTGGGGGTCGAGGCGCAGCTTATTCGTGATGATGCGCGAGACGTCGAGGATGTCGTCAACGAGGCCCGCCTGCACCTTCGAATTACGCTGGATCGTTTGTAGCGCACGCCTGGATGCCGCCTCATCCATGCCGCCGGAAAGAAGCAAAGAAGACCAGCCGAGAATCGAAGTCAGAGGCGTGCGCAGCTCATGCGAGAGCGTGGCGAGGAACTCATCCTTGAGGCGGTTGGCCGACTCGGCTTCGGCGCGCGCGCTGCGCTCCCGTTCGAAGAGTCCCATATTCTCGATGGCGATCGCCGCGAGATTCGCCGCCATCCGCAAGGCCGTGACGTGCTCGACCCGGTAAGCTTCTCGCTCATAGCTCTGGACCTCTACGGTGCCGACGATTCGTCCCATCACCGCCATCGGCGCGATGAGCGAGGACTGCGGCAGCGAATCCTCATTCGTCCCGATGCTCACCGACGGGTGGCCTTCCATCCTGGACAAATAGTCGTTCGTAATGATGACCTGGCCGGTCCTTACCGCCTGGCTGTTTAGCCCGTCGGTCGTGATCGGCATCGGCGGTAATTCCGAGACGTTTACTTCCTCGCCGTCGCCCCAGGCATAGGCGGCCGTGCGCACATTGCGCTCTCGGTCGTAGAGCGAGATAAAGATGCCGATGCATGGCACCGACGCGACGGCGAAATCACGAAGGGCCCGAAAAACCGTTATCAGCTCACTCGCCGTGCCGAGCGTCTGTGCCAGAGAATTAACCCGGTCGAGAAGGCGCTCGTATTCAGTAATCGCGCGCTCGTTCGCCTCGCGCAATACTTCTTCCAATTGCTTACGAGCGGTGTCGTCACGCATCACTTTGGCGAAGCCGCGTGGTCGCCCCGCGTCATCCAGCAGGGGCATGACGAGACCATCAGCCCAGAAACGAGTGCCATCCTTGCGGATGCGCCACCGCTTATCCTCAGCGCGCCCTTTCGTCGCGGCGTCGTTTAATTCCTGTATATGTTCGCTTCGCTCGATGTCTTCCGGTGTGAAAAGGATGGAAGCGGGCTGGCCGATGAATTCCGCTTTGTCGTAGCCCAACAGCCGCTTGACACCCGGATTCCAACTGATGATGCGGCCCTCCGCATCCGTCATGAAGATGGCGTAATCCTTTACGTTCTCCACCAATAGGCGGAAAAGCTCTGTACTCTCGGGTAACGGCTCCTGGTTATTGAGATTGTCTGACATCAGGTTGTTCGCAGTCTATTTCACCGCTTCACCGCATAATCGTATCAGGCTGGGGAGGTGGCTCACTTCTCTGACGCCACGCGTGACCGGGCGCCACTCGTACTGCCGAAGGCAATTCAGGCAGGTCATCCTTGTCGCGTCCCTGAAGATGACGCCGCAGATACAGACTTCGCTCCCATTGGTCTTTCCCGGTTGCGTACCGCAGTGGGGGCAGTTGAAAGGCGCCTCCCGGCGACATGGCTCCTGTCGGACCATTGCTTTCTCTCCCCCTTTCTCTGGTGGTTGATTTCCTCTGTCGTGTGCCTCCCTTAGGCTTCTGTGAGGACGCGGGTCACCTGTGAGGAGACGACCTTCCAGCGACCCTCCTGCTCGACGTAGACATTGGTGAAACGGTACTGACCGCTGACGTCATGACCTTTGTACATGCCGCGCACCGTATCGCGGCCGGTGGCGAGGGCCATGTTCCAGTGGACTCTCACTTTCGCATCTTCACGCTTGAGGATCTCGATTGTCAGCTCACCACTTTTGATAACTTTAAGATTTTCTGTATTGTTAAGGACGTCTCCATAGGTATCCGTAAACATAAAACCGTCCGGCATGAT
>JANOGZ010000323.1:0-1528 GCA_031406255.1 Pyrinomonadaceae bacterium
CCCCCTTAAGAAGCGTGTAGTTATCGAGTAACTGAACCGGGTTCGGCCCCCGCTCGATGAAGCGGCGAGCAGCAGCACCCGGAAGTTGCGTGGCAGATCGGTCAGTGAAGAACAACCGAAGCGGGATACTATGCTGGCGGGAGTTTTCAGGTCAAGCGAACTCTCCGCGAAAGACCCACCGCGACGATAAAATTTCGCGCGGCCCTCCTCGACTTCGGGAAAGCCGCCCGATGATTATCGCCGGAGGCGAATTCTTCACCGCTCGAATCAAATGCTAATCGCGACCGAAGGCGAGCGGCCGCCACCAATCCCCCAGGCGTTTGACGCTTGCCGCCTGAAGCACGCTCATGGCGCCGATATAGGCATAGCCGAAGAAGAAAAGACTTAGAAATGGAATCGTGCCCCACAGGCTCATGTGCGCCGCATAGAAGATCGCCAGCAGGAAGTAGACGGCGAAAGCGAGCTCAAGGAGCGGCAGCAGACCGCGCTTGCGCTGGTATTTCTTGCGCTTCCAGGTGGCATCACCGGTCTTCTCGACGCGATACTTCGGCGTGCGAACGAATTCGGATTTGATGCCGAGCAGGGCTTCGAGTACGGCCCGCGCGTTCGAGAAGGCGAGGCCGATGCCGACCGCCATCACGAGCGGCAAGTGCAGCAACCGTTTCGCGCGCTGATCGTCGAGATACCAGACGGCCGAGCCGTAAAAGAACACGACCGAGAGGGTCGAGAAAAACAGCAGCGGCACGTCGAACAGCATCAGGTGATAGAAGCCCTGGTTGTAGCGCACGAGCAGTAGCGGGAATTGGAGAAAGCTGGCGACGATCATCAGCGGATAGCTGATATTGCCCGTCAGACGAAAGAGCATCTCGAGTTTCACGCGGCGGGGCAGCGGCGCGCGCCAGATGCGCGGATACAATTTCAGGCCGACCTGCATCACGCCTTTGGCCCAGCGCCGCTGCTGCGCTTTGAAAGCGTTGATCTCGACCGGAATCTCCGCCGGCGCGTCTTCATCCAGTAAATAAACGAAGCGCCAGCCCATCAACTGCGCGCGGAAAGAGAGGTCTGTGTCTTCGGTCAGCGTGTCGTGCTGCCAGCCGCCGCTGAGTTCGATCGCGCGCCGTCGCCAGATGCCGGCAGTGCCATTGAAATTGAAGAAACCGCCGGTGCGATTCCTGACCGTCTGCTCGATCACGAAATGGCCATCGAGCATAATGGTCTGTAAGCGGGTCAGAAGATTGTAGGAGCCGTTGATGTGCGACCAGCGCATCTGCGCGCAGGCGACCAGCGGGTCGGTAAAGAAGTGGACGAGCCGGCGCAGGCAGTCCGGCTTCGGCACAAAATCGGCGTCGAAGATCGCCACCAGTTCGCCGCGCGCGGTCTGCAAACCATTCTCCAGCGCGCCCGCTTTGAACCCCGTCCGATCCGTCCGGTGAATAAAATGTATCTGAAAGCCTTCGCGCCGGTAGCGCGCGACCGTTCGGCGGGCGAGTTCCGTCGTCTCGTCGGTCGAATCATCCAGCACCTGTAT
>JANOGZ010000346.1:0-1578 GCA_031406255.1 Pyrinomonadaceae bacterium
GCCGAGCACTTCTGGCCCTGAAAGCCGAAGGCCGATTGCACGACGCCGCTCGCCGCCTCATCGAGGTCCGAATCGGCGTCGACGATGATCGCATCTTTGCCGCCCATCTCCGCGACGACGCGCTTGATCCAGAGTTGCCCCTCGTGCACTTTGGACGCGCGCTCGTTAATGCGCAGACCCACCTCTTTCGACCCTGTGAAGGCGACGAAACGCGTCCGCGGATGATCGACTATGACATCGCCCACTTCGGCGCCCGAGCCGGTCATAAAATTGACCACTCCGGGGGGCATGCCGGCTTCTTCGAGAATCTCGAAGAACTTGTAGGCGATGGTCGGGGCATCGGAGGAAGGCTTGAGCACCACCGTATTTCCTGTAACAACCGCCGCGACCGTCATGCCGGCCATAATCGCGAGCGGGAAGTTCCAGGGCGGGATTACGACGACGACACCGAGCGGGATGTATTCAAGACGATTATCTTCGCCCTCGATTTTTGTGAGCGGCGACGGCGCGGCGTAGCGGAGCATCTCGCGCGCGTAATAATCACAAAAATCTATCGCCTCGGCCGTATCGCCATCGGCTTCCGGCCACGACTTTCCGACCTCATGAATCATCCACGCGGACATCTCATGGCGGCGCTCGCACAGACGCTCGGCGACGCGGAAAAGGAGTGCGGCGCGCTCGCGCGCGGGCGTGTTGCGCCACGTCGCGAACCGTTCGTGCGCCGTCTCGACCGCCCGCCGCGCCAGCTCTTCAGTGGCTTTCTGAAAGCGGCCGACGATTTCCGTCTTACGCGCCGGATTGATGCTTTCAATCGTTCTTCCCGTCTCGATGCGCTCGCCGCCGATCACCAGCGGATACGTGTGACCGAGTTGGCCCTGAACCTTTTCCAGCGCCGCGCGCATCGCACGCGCGTTCTCGTCTTTGCTGAAATCCGTAAACACTTCATTGCGAAATTCGCTCTGCTGCATACTCGCTCCCTGAAAGAGATTTTTGATTGGCGACCCCGGTTGGGTGGTCTTGTCTTTCGCCATTACTAAATTTTCGCCAGATGCTATCACACCGAAGCGAAGGGCGCGATCGCTCTTCCTGGAAAGCTTACGACCGCGCCCTTTTAGATCAGAGTCTTCCGCGCCGAAGGTCTATTCCCACCGGCCTGTCTTAATCATCTTCTTGATCTTACGCTTGACCAGTTCGCGTTTGAGCGGGGTCGTATGATCCAGGAAGACGATGCCGTCGCAGTGATCCGTTTCGTGCAACATGCAGCGCGCGGTAAGCTCAAGCCCGTCAACCTCGAATTCGTTGCCGTCCGTATCCTGCGCCTGAACGACCGCCCGGAGAGAACGCTTCACCGGTAAAAAGATATCGGGGAAAGACAGGCATCCTTCATCGCCATTTTGCTCGCCCTCGACGCGCAGGATCACGGGATTAATCAACGCGACGCGTTGCGCGGGGTCTTTGCCGCCCGAGCAATCCATCACGAACAGACGCTTCGAGACACCGACCTGCGGCGCGGCCAGGCCGACGCCCGGCGCCGAATACATCGTCTCAAACATGTCGGAGACGAGTTTTTTCAACTTG
>JANOGZ010000375.1:0-4358 GCA_031406255.1 Pyrinomonadaceae bacterium
CAGTCTGGATGTGAGCGCCACCGTGTTGATCCTCGCGCCCGATTTCGCGTTGAAGACTTCCGCGACGTTGCGCCCGCGGCGCTTCCCGGCACGCGCGCCATGACAGATCGAGGCCACCCATGACCCGCTGACCACTGACCACTGACCACTGACCACTGCTGGCTGACGGTCTCAGTGGGAAACAGCTGCTCCGGGGTAGCTCTCACCGAGCTTCGCCGGGTCACCTTCGGCGAGCGTATTAACCAGTTCGTGGTGAAAATAATCGTAACGCCCGGCCACCTGCGGCGCAACGCGCTTGTCATACATCTGGCGCGAACGATCAATATCTTCACGCAGGCGTTCGTAGAGATCGCCTTCGGTGCGGCCTTCTTTGACCTTCTGCTCGTTGTAGAGCTTGATCTCCGAGATGAGGAGACGCGCAAAGCGACGCGCATCATTATGAAAACGCTTCTCATCCTCGCCCACTTCAATGGGTAATTCGGCATCCCCGCGTCCGTAGCGCCGCGAAGGAGCGCCGCGCGAAGACGAAGAAGCGTCGGTCGTCGAAGTCGCTGCCGATGGCGTGCCCGAGTCGGCTGTAAACTCAAATCCACCCGCGCTCTCGGCGGCGACGGTGTCAGTCGCCGGTGGCGGCATCGTAAAGGCGCTCTCGGGGGGCGCCGCGGGTTGTTCCGCCGGCGACGAAGATAAAGAAAAGTCTGACGACGAAGCAGCGGGTTCAGCGTAACTGGAGGGCGGCGGCTCGCTGGCCAAAGATTCAGGCGGGGCCGCCGCTGAAGATGGTTGATAAGACGATGTGGCGGCCGGCGTTTTGGCTTCTGTCGTTGACGGCGGCGGGGTAACTCTTCCGGCTTCGGCGGGCGCGGGACGCTTGACCGCGAGGAGCTCGACGGCCATGCCTGCCACGCGCACCAGCATCTCCAGCGCTTCCAGATTGATCGCGTCCGAATCCAGCGCCGCCGAGTCGGCGTAAAGCACAGCGACGCTTCGCTCACGTGCGATCAGCGGAACCGCCACGATGCGCTGCGGCGGTTCGCCGCCGAGGCCGCCGAGTATCGCGTGATCCTCGGCGTGGACGCCGGGCGACCCGCTCCAGGATGAACGAGACCGAGCGGCCTCGCTGAGCAGCGTGTCGGAAGAGAGCGGCAGGGATATTTCGCGCACCGCTTCGTCGCCGACCGTGCCTTCCAGCCCGCGCGCCCGCCAGCCCGTCGCCCGATCATTTTTGACAATGAAAAAAGCGATGCGCGGCGCGAAAGAAGCCGCGCGATTAACGAGCGCGTTGAGGATATCCCCTTGCGCGCGCTGGTTATCGATATCTTCAATCGCCGCCTTAAGAATCGCCACATCGCTCGACGCCCGGGCGCGCGACGACTCGGCGGTCGCTGTTTCCATGCCGTTCGTGCGCGCAGCGCGGAGGTGTTCGGAAATAGCAACGGCGACCGAAGCATCCGTTTGCGTCTCGCTCGTCAGGCGCTCCGAGAGGCGCGTGAACGCTTCGTTGACCTGACTATGAAGGCGCTCGATATCTTCTCGCAGACCGCTCAGACGCCCGTTGATGTAGCTTTCCACTTCGGCGCGTAAGCTCTGTTCCAAATCTCCGCTTCCAGCCACCGTTTGATCTCCTCCGTTTCAGACGTGTAAAAAAATCTTGATAACGATCCCCGATGCCGCCTCAAAGCGTTGGCACCGCACGGATTATGGACGGGCGGGGAGAATAGTGTCAAGCAAGGGTTTATCAATTTACAACGCCCGAACGTTTGACTCTGCGCGCCCGCTCGCGCTATAACGGCCGCTCAGTCGAGGTCTCCAATTTCAGATTTGCGATTGAGAGTAGCATTTAAAGTTTGAATCCAAAAAGCCGCTGCTCCAAATTCACAACTCGAAAATTCAAAGATGACCGCCAGCATTCTTATCGCCGATGATTATAACGACACTCGCGAGCTCCTGCGGCTGATGCTCGAAAGCGGCGGCTACGTGGTTCGCGAGGTGCTTAACGGCCGCGAGTGTGTGATCGCGGCGCGCTTGCAACCGCCGGACCTCGCCTTGATTGACCTCTC
Organism: Pyrinomonadaceae bacterium; assembly: GCA_031406255.1. GTDB lineage: Bacteria > Acidobacteriota > Blastocatellia > Pyrinomonadales > Pyrinomonadaceae > JANOGZ01. The sequence goes on from JANOGZ010000375.1 coordinate 2,061, forward strand.
GATGCCGGTTCTCGACGGCTGGGAGACGCTCCAGGAACTCCGCGCCGACGAAAGCACGCGCGCCATCCCCTGCGTCGCCGTGACGGCTTTTGCCGCTGACAGTGATCGTCAGCGCGCGCTCGAAGCGGGCTTCGACGCATATCTCTCGAAACCCTTCCACGCGAAAGAGCTGCTGGAAATGGTCAAACGCTTGCTGGCCGAGCGTGCGAAATAGCAGTGGTCAGTGGTCAGCTATCAGCTATCAGCTTTCAGCTAATATACAGAAGAGAGAGCGCCTCTTTGCGCCCCGGCGCTTCCCCGAGCGAGCGCCATGACAGATCGACACCACATATGACCGACTGACCACTGTCCACTGTCCACTGTCCACTGCTGGCTGACCGCTTACTTGTTCTCTTTTTGGTCTGCGGAATCATCCGTCGCCGGTGGCTCGACGAGCCTGATTCCATACTTCCCGCCTTCTGTTTTAACCCACTGGTGGGAGCGCTGCTGCCACGCTCTGTAATCCGTGATGAGCTGTTCAAGCTGGCGGGCGCGGGCGCGCTGCTTGGCGCGTTCCCTGGTCTGCGGCGCCGATCCGAAATCGCGCGCGGCGATGAGGAGCGTCTTCAACTCGCCGCGGATGTTATCGGCTTCATCATCCAGATGCGGCGCGTGGTCAAGCTTTTTGATCGCGCCGTCGGCCGCCGCCGCGTCCGCATTCAACGCGCTCACGAAGGCTTTCTGTCCCTCGTTGATGGCCTCGACGTGCGGATTAATGTCGGGCAAGCCGCCGCTCATCAAGCGTTCTGCGGCCCCCTCGAGGGTGGGAGGCGCGCCCGTATAATGACGCGCCACCATCACAAAACTAACGACGACCAGCGCGAGCGCGAGAAACTGCAAGACGTGCCAGGCGATGGCCACACCCGCGCGCTCGCCGGGCCTTTTGTAGCCGACGAAGAGCGCCAGGAGCGCTCCCGCCAGCAGGCCGCCGAGGTGCGCCGCGTTGTCGATAAAACCGCGCCCGACATAACCGATGAAAAGGTTGATCGCGATGATCGGCAGTAGTCCCGTGCCGAAAGCGCGCTTGAAACCCTCCGGCAGTTCGTGACGGAACTTGATGCCGAAGACGAACAGCACGCCGACGAGCCCGAAGAGCGCGCCCGAAGCTCCGGCGGATGGAACATCCTGCGCTTTGAAAAGGAAACGGCCGAGCGAGCTGACGTGCATGTCGGGACGTACCGACAGGTAGCTCGCCACCACACCGGCGATGCCCGTCGCCACCCAGAACACGACGAATTTCGCGGAGCCGTAGAGCTTTTCAACATATGGCCCGAGCATCCACAGGCCATACATATTAACGAGCAGATGAATCGGCCCGATATGGATAAAGATCGGCGTCACGAAGCGCCACCACTGCCCTTCATCGTTGATCAGATAGTTGAGTTTGGCCCCGTACGCCTTGAGCGTTTCGTAATTTTCCGAACCGCCCGCGAACGTCATCAGCAGAAAAACGAAGACGTTGGCGGTGAGAATAATCAGTGTGAATGTCGCCGGACGCGAGACGATCGCGCGCGCAAAGCGCATCGTTTCAGTATCGCGAACCGATCGCGTGGCAGAAACCGCGCCGCCCATCACCGGCGCGCCGCACTGCGCGCAGGCGCTTTCGCCGGCGCCGACCAGCGCGCCGCAACTGCGACACACGCTCGGCCGGCCGGCGTAAGCACCTTTATTAAATTGACTCTCAGACAAGTTTTTTGCGTTTCAACGGGCGCCAGCACACCGGGAGGAGCACCCGCGCATGACCACAAGCAGAAGCGACCCGCACCACAGCCTGCGGTCCATGCGCCTCCGGGCCCGCAGGCCACGCCTGCTGCCGCCCGACGACTCCAGATAGTCACTTTTTACGATAGATTCACTGGCAAATGATTCTACACTGAAGCGCGACACGCTGTCATGCGCGGCCGCCAGGGGCTTTCAGCGCCCCACCGGAGGCAACGGGCCAGCGCGCCACGCGCTGATTTACAGTCACGATCTCTCAGATTGACAGAGGGAGGAGATTCAAGTTGACCGGGTTCAGTCACGAAATCGCCGCGGTCACGATTCATACTTTCGCCAGGAGCCCACTAAAATGAATGTTTTGGCGCGGAAGCCCGAATGGTACCAATCTTGCTGGGAATAATGGGCACGCTTCGGTAGAGCGTGTCTCCAAACACTGGCTGCAATTCTGCGGCACGCTTCGTGAACAAAAAATTGTCTTGAAAGGCAGTTCGTCCTCGCATCCATCTTCCCCAGGCCGGGGAAGGGATGGAATTGCTCGGA
>JANOGZ010000378.1:0-1552 GCA_031406255.1 Pyrinomonadaceae bacterium
CACGAGACCGTAACACCGAGTCTTCAGCAGAGAACCAGAAAGCCCGCCGCTTTTGATTTTGAAGCGGCGCGCTTTCTGCCATAGAGCGCACGAAAAATCATTCTCGCGTGGTTCAACCCGCCGCGTAGCGCGCGTAAACAGTCTTCACTTTCTCCAGCAGATCGCGGCGGTCAATGAGGTAGTAAAGCTTTACCGCGCGCGCGCCGCCGGTCAGTTGCTCGACCAGTTTTTCCAGCACCTCGAACTGATCGCGCTCGGTGATGCCATGCGCGTTGAGGTGGCCGCTATAGCGCATGCGGCGCACGAGCTCGACGAGCGTCAGGCGTCCCTCGAATGTCCGGCCGCCATGCTTGTGCGAGCGGCTGACGAGATACTGTACGAGCAAAACGTCGTTGTAGAGCGCAGGGGCGAGAAAAAGGCGCGCGCCGTCGCGCGCCCACCCCGTTTCCAGACGTTGCGAGCGGCGCACCGCGCGCACGCCCTCGAAGGCTTCCGTCCAGTCGGTTTTCGGTTCGTGCCGCTCAAGGTAGCGCCGCGTCGCACTCTTCAGCCATACGTCATCGTCGAAATCGAGCTCGCGGCCGAGCGCGTCGAGCCATTCAAAGAAGACCGCGCTGGCCGTCGACTTGATTTCGATAATCTGAAATTGCTCTTCTGATTTTGGGAGCGATTTGACGAGCGCGCGCCGCGCCGCATCGGTCGCCTTGCCGCCTTCAATACGATAGGTGTCGAGGCGCGCGTGCCAGCGCTTCGTGGAGTCGCAATAAGGGCAGCGCGGGTGGCGCTCGTCGCTGAAGAAGAAGGGACGCGTGCTTTCGTCAGATGTCAGTTCTTCGATGGTCGGCGTGTAACGTTTGATTTCGGTCGCGGCGGTGCGCGGGCCGAGCTTCAACTGCGCGGTGAAGAGATCGAAGATACAGGCGAGGCACAGAAGCTTCGTATATTCTGACACCGTGCCGGGCGGAAAGTCGCTCCAGTCGAGCTCGCGTTTTTTAACGGGAGTGGCCATCAGTAGCAGTATTCTTCGCTCAGGCGAGCGAGACGAGAGCCGGACTCCCGTTCGCATCTTCGGCGTGGCCGATGGCCAGATCAAGCTCGGCGGCGACGTCGCCCCTGCCTGGCGCGAGACGCTTGAAGTCAAAAAGTTTCGGATCAAGCAGGTGTGATGGAATGGCATTGCCGAGCGCCGTCAGCATCGAGCTGCGGATGTGCGGGATTTCCCCTTCGAGTTCGGCGATCAGACGCTTGATCCGCGCCCTCTTCAGATTCGATTGTGAGCCGCACAAATCGCAGGGGATGATCGGGAAATTACGGCCGGCGGCGAACTCCACGATCTCCGTTTCGCGGCAGTAGGCGAGCGGACGGATGACGGTATTGCGCCCGTCGTTAGAACGCAGCACGGGCGGCATCGCCTTGAGCGTGCCGACAAAAAACAGGTTGAGCAGAAACGTCGTGATGATGTCGTCGGCGTGATGGCCGAGCGCGATCTTTGTGCAGCCCTCGGCGATCGCCGTCGTATACAAAATTCCGCGACGCAGACGCGAACATAGCG
>JANOGZ010000390.1:0-7150 GCA_031406255.1 Pyrinomonadaceae bacterium
GGTTCGACCGGCAAGTGCTCGATGCACCACACAAGGGAGAGATCAAACAAACTGTCCAGAGAGAACTTGCCGCGCTCCATTGCGCGATGGGCGCGGTGCCAGCCGAGAGCGCAGATGGACCACGTAAGGCAGTGCGGCCCGCGCCAAGCTTCCCTGATGGTGAACAAGTTGGCCAGTCATCATCGTAATCAGCACGATGCCGATAAAGTAAGCAGTGCCGGCAGGCAGAGTGCGAATCAGGTTGTGAACGGCACTGGCTGCCAGGTACACTGGCGAAGCAGTCAAGTGGAGCGATGGTTTGGTAAGCTTAGACACCTTCCAAGCATCGCAAAGCCTGACTGCTTTTTGCTACTCAATTGGTAAAACTCGAAATTAAACTAAGGATAGTATATTATGAATCAGCCCTGAACCCAGAGAATTGACGAATGCTTTTGCTGTTTTCCTGCCGTAAATCATTAGCCTTTGCCTCACCCTGGCTGAGGCACGGGTGGGTCCCCGCCCTCTGTTTACTGCTCCTCTGTGCGCTCATTTGGCGCCCACTCGGCGCGGCCCATGGCCGGCAGCGACAAGACACCAGGCGCCCGCAACGCGAGGTGTCGCCGGCTAAACAAGATGAGCCGGAAGAGGTCTTTCGCATCGATACTGACCTCATTCTGGTTGACGTCACGGTGACGGACGCCGCCGGTCTACCGGTCAGGGGGCTGAGACCAGAAGATTTCAAGCTTTATGAAGACGGCGCGGAGCGGCCCGTTGCCTTCTTCAACGTCGAGAAAAAAAGCGATCCGACGCGCCCGCTGGCCGTAGTTTTCGCCTTAGACACATCGGGCAGCATGGCAGCTGAAGAGATGGAGCGATTGCGCGGTGCGGTGCACGCCTTCACGGCGAGGTTAACCGAGCGCCCATGCGTCTTCGCGGTGATGAGCTTCGGCATGAATTCCAGGATACTTCAGTCATTTACGAAAGACCCGCAGAAACTCAATCACGCTTTTGACCGTCTTGCGCGTGAACCGAGCGGTCTCTCGACGCATACGTACGACGCCGTTGACGATGCGATACGCCTCCTTGTGCGCCGCGCGCCCCGCACCCGCGAGCGACGGCTGATGAAGCGGGCGGTGATCGTGATCACAGACGGCTTCCCCGTCGGCGATACGGTCTCCGCCCCTACCGTGATCGAACGCGCCAACGCATCGGATACGAGCGTTTATACAGTGACGTTGCCGTCTTACTCACGCCTGATGGCCTCAAGCACGCGCTCGCCCCTGCCGACGCCACTGGACGTGAGCGGTCTGGTTGAGAAGACCGGCGGCAGTAATGTGTATGCGACCGGCGAGAGTTATGAAATGCTGTTTCGTGCGCTCGCCGAAGAGGTCACCTCCTCTTACGCGTTGGCCTTCTATCCCACAGAAGAGAAACGGCGCGACGGGCGATTCCACACAGTTAGCATCAAAGGCCCGCGGGGACTAAATTTACGTCAAAGCCGCCCGGGATATGTCGGCAGCGCCAGATAGGCGATGACCGACAGGCGCTGTGCTCCGTATTAGCCGAGAAGGCTTTTTATTCCTCTATCATTACAAACTATCAACGCGCGTAGTAACCCGGCCGGGTGCGTGCGATCAAATCCGATCTGGCAACTTCGATGCGGATAGTGTGCCAGCGCCCGTCGCGCTGCTGCGCGGCCGAAGACTGGTAAGAGATGGTGTATAAAGAACGCATATCGGCGGCGACCTCGGCGTAGAGCCTGCCGAGTTCTTCAATCCGACGGATTTCGTTCAAGCGCCCTCCCGTCCTGTCGGCGAGCGACTGTATTCGCGCACGCGCGGCTGTATAGATTGCGGTGATCTGTGGTGTCTTGATGGGGAGACGCTTCACATCGCCTGAGGGAAGCGCAAGGGGATAAATGGTTACCCCCTGCCGATCCGCCGCATCAAGAACTCTGTTAAGGGGCCTGCTCGCCTCAGGGTTGATCGCTGCCACCGCTTCTTCATCCGTGAGGGCAGTTACTGTGGCGGAGCGGTCAAGATTGCGCATTTGTGTATCAATGCCGTCGGTCAGGACGATGATGGCCTTGCGTCGTTTACCCTCGTCGGCGAGTTGCTTGAGCGCAAAATCGAGCGCCTCGTAAAGATCTGTGCCGCCGCGACCCTCCGCAAGTTCAATACCGAAAGCGATCTTTTTGCGGTCGGCGGTGAATTTGGTAAGCACTTTTTGTCGCTCATTGAAGGCGATGACGGCGACGCGATCATCCGGGGCCAGCGCGTCGATGAAGCGCAGCGCTGACGCTTTAAGTGTCGTGCGAAAGTTCAACGTCGAGCCTGACACATCGAGCAAGAGCGCAAGACTGAAAGGTGTCGATGTCGGCTCAAAACTTAGCATCGTTTGCCGCACGCCGTCTTCGTAGATTGCAAAGTCGCTCCGCGAAAGGTTCGTGATGGCGCGCCCCTGGCGGTCAGCGACGCCAACATTAAGCTGAACCAGTGAGGTGTTCACGCGCACTACCTCGTCATCATTTTGCGCCCGCGCCAACTCGGGGGATACAAAAGCGCAGAGGAAGAGGAGTACGAATGCCCGCACGAGAGTTACGACGAAGGAACGTACATGGATGGATTGGATAAGGCTCATTGCTTGAACGAATTTACCTGCCTGAGACGTAGTAGCCCTGACGCGCGCGAATGTGCAGACGGGGCCGCGTCGGAGATTGTACTCGGATGCGCAAGAATGTACCGTTCGGTGCCTCGCTCTTTGTGTAATATTGCAGAAGATACTGCGCGCGCAACTCGGCGGCGATGCGGCGGAAGACCGCATCAAGGCTTTCAATTTTTTCGGGGACGAATGATGAACCGCCGGTCGCATCGGCAAGTTGCCGCATGCCTTCCTGGGCGCGCGTGCTGATGACGTTGAGGCGTAAGCTTGGGCCGCTCGGATTGATGGAATAGAAAACAGCATCGGCGCGCTGCACTTCGCGCTGTACTTCTTGTAGAGCCTTACCGTGCAGCGCCGATTGCTTCTGGCGCGCCGTCAACAAATTGCCACCGCTCTTAACCTCGGCGATGGTAGATTCCCTGATACGGTCGCTGAAATTGTCTTCGCCGTCCGAGATGACGAGGATCACTCGTCGGTGTCGCCCGGGCGCGTTCTCTGTGAGGTACTTCGCCGCCGCGATGACCGTATCGTAGAAAGCCGTACCGGTCGGCTTGGTGGCCGCAGGAATAGTCAGCAGCTTCGTCGTCGCGCTTTCAGCCGAAGCGAGCGGCTGTGCCAACCGCCCCTCTTCAGAAATAGTAAATATCGCTGCCCTATCTACAGGTTTCAAAACCTGCTTGAGAAATCCCGCGGCGGCTCGCTTCTCAAACTCAAAATTCTTGCTGACGCTGCTCGACACGTCGAATAGGATGACGATGTCGAGCGGTACCTGGTCGGCATCGCCGACCTGTGCGATCTCCTGCACGCGCCCATCCTCTTCGAGGCGAAAATCAGCCGCGTTTAACCCCTGGACAGGTTCTCCCCCTGTGTCAGTTGCCGAGACCGGCACGACGACCAGATTAGACGTCACACGGACGACCTCCTCGTCATCAATTTCCGTAGGACGGGTCGGAGAAGGTTTCGCCACGGGTGGGTTTTGCTGCGGTCGGGTTGCTGTCTGTTGCACCACCGCGCCGACGTCGAACGGCATTAAAAGCATCAGCCCGAGAATTACCGATGATGTCATATCTCTTCGCGCCGTACTCTTTATCATTATGCTCACTGTACCCTTTGGAAGTTTACTGATTTGGCGAAATAGCCCTGGCGGTAGGTAAGCCGTAGCTTCTGCTTGCGTAATTCAGGGTTGACGATTTCGACTTGCACTTTACGATAGGAGCCGTCACGTTTCTTGTTCGTGGGCTGATAGGCGATCAGATATTGAGAGCGCAGCTCATGCTCGATCTGCGCGAAGGCGGCGCGAAGGCCCGTCTCGTCTTTCGGAAAGAAAGCGCCCCCCCCCGTCCGCTCCGAGAGCTTCCGCAGCGTGTCCTTCTCGACGCCGTCGTAATTCTCGCTGTCGCCGATGCCGATCGTGTAGACGACGACGTCCGACTTGAGCGCGCTGTCGATCGCCTCGCCCCTCGTGAGGCGACTGCTGGTGTCCACCCCGTCCGTCAGCAGGATGATCGCGCGCCGCGTCTTGTCGGAGGTCTCCGAGAGGACATCGCCGGCTGTGACCCACACAGCGTCCCAGAGCGCCGTCGTCCCGGCGCGGGATCGGCTCGGCCCGGAGATCGGCGGCGTGCCCCCGGGTATGATCACCCCTCCGCCGACGTAGCCGGGCGGGAACTCGATCTGCACGCGGTCGACCGCCCGGCGGACGCGCGAAAGGTTACCCGTTAGCCCCTGCTCGAGCGTCACCTCGCCGGAGAACGAGAGGATCGCCGCCTTGTCCTTCTCGGGGCGGATCACCGACTCGACGAAAGCGCGGGCCGCCGCCTTCTCTTCGGGCAGCGTGCGCTCCTGCGAAATGCTCACGTCAACGAGGATGGCGAGCGAGAGGGGCCGGTCCGTCTCGCGCTGGAAGGTGAAGACCTGCTGCTCGACGCCGTCTTCGAGCACGCGGATGTCTTCCTGCCGGAGCGTCGTCACGAACCGCTTGTTCTTATCGACCGCCGTGAAAAGGAGATTGGCGAGGTCGGTCTCGACCGTCACCACGTCCTCGTCCTGGACGCCCGCCTCTTCATTGTCGGTTGAAAGTCGGGGTGTCGGGGTGGGACGTCGCGGGGAGTCAGAAGCGCGGCGCGGCGGGCGGCCCGCGTCTTGCGAGGGCGTCATCCCTACCTGCGCCTGCACCGCCGCCCCCGCGAATAACAGGGAAGCTAGAAGAGTAATGAGGATGTGCGCAAACCTTCGGTAAAACATCTACACCGTCTCCCTTGGTAATTTCGGGCCACGAACCTTCTTTTCAGGTCATCGCGGTGCTCCGGCGCCGTCAGCCGCGGCCGAATACCCGCGTTTGGCACGCACTTTCATCCCGTCGCCGCCCCTGCTGGCCAGCTTGACTTCGATGCGGCGGAACCGTCCGTCGTAGCGGTCATTAGTCGGCTTATACGTGACCACGTACTGCGCGCGCACCTCCTTAGCGATTTTGGTGAAAGATTGTTCGAGCGTGACGGGGTCGCCTGTAAAGAAGGCGCGGCCCCCTGTCTCTTCGCAGAGCTTCGTGAGAGCGCGGTCGCCTTCGCCCGCGACCTGTCCGGCCTCGACGCCGGGCACCGCGCCGGAGAAACCGGCTTTGGTCGAGACGGCGAAGACGGTCGTCTCCGTGCGTTGCGCAATGTCGATGGCTTCACGGATCGTGGCGCGGCTGTAGGTGTCGTCGCCGTCTGAAATCACGACGAGCGCGCGGCGGCCCACGACGCCCCGCATGTTCTCGTTGCAGAATTGCCAGACGGCGTCGTAGAGCGCCGTGTGAGTCCCGGGCTTCTTCAAACCCCTCACGGCCCGATCAACCAGGTCGAGTTTGTCGGTGAAATCCTGCCGCAGTTTGATTTCATGATCGAAAGTGATTAAAGCGGCTTTGTCCTTGCGCGGTCGCAGAACCGTGTGAAGAAAATTCATCGCGGCTTCCTGCGCGAACTTCAGCTTGGCGATGGCGGATGGCGACGTGTCTACCAACACGCCGACGAAAAGCGGCTGGCCTTCACTACGTTCGTCGGTGATGCTTTCGATCTGCTGTGGTTGCTTATCCTCGAGTATCAGAAAATCACCCGCCGTTAGCCCGGACACAGGCTGTCCCTTTTTATCTATCACGGTGACGGGGAGGCGCACGCGGCGAGTGAAGACCCGCTCCACTTCCCGACTCTGCCCGACAGGCGTCGAGCTTGGTGCGGCTTGCGGCTGTGGAGTCTGCCCGCCTTGCCCGAAGCCTCGCGGGACAGCCAACGCACATAGAGCGAACGTCGTGAGAAGAAATGAAGTGACAGTGACTTTCACTCGATGCATTTTCATCTCGATCTCAGCTTGGGCGTGCGCAAATAGGGGAATAAGAGGGAGATTGCCCATCCTGGCCTTTCAGCTTTGATGCCATGAGCTAGATAGCAGCGTTGCGGACAAAAAATCTATAATACTTTGGTATTAGGTGGGCTAAGGGATGTGGAGTCCCGCCGCCCGGGCCTACAATTCTCTTGCGCGCGGTATCCCTAGTGTATCATCTTCAGATATTTCACTGACCGTTTCCACACATTTCACTGAAGGTGATGAAATAGCGGGGATCTTTACTTGGCGTACCAGGGCCCGGAAAGCTCAACCTCGCAGAGTTCTGAGGGCCGCAGCGGGTCGTCTTGATCGACTACGACGAAAGCGCGGTAAGGCGTTTCCAGGTCGAGCAGTAAGCCTTCAACTTTGCCTGAGAACAATCCTCCGCTACGGTCCAGCAGCACGGTCAGGCGCAGGTTTTCAGGCGTATCAAATACTCCGATAGCTGACCCGGCGACAGCGCCATCACTAACAGCATCGGGCGATTGTTCGGCGGCGGCTGAGAAAACCACCGTGTCGTGCCCAATAGTCGCATCCGTGAAACTCAGGCGCAGGCCATTGATAGTCCCCAACTGATATTGAGTGATCGCGCTTGGGAGAGGCGGCGGTGACGTATTCGGATCTTGGAGATATGCGTAAAGTGCAGTCCACTCCAAATCGCATGTGGCATCGAGGGGCAGCAATCGGTCACTTGGCGCACCGTTGCCGCGCCCAAATAGCCTGATCTTCCCCTCGACGAAGATTGCCCCTTCGATGTTCATGTCACTTCCGGCAAAATCCTGAGCGGCCCGAAGCGCGGCGTAAAGCTCTCGTCCATCACAAAACTCAGCACGAAGCGGACCAGATGACCAACCGCTGATCATTGCTATCCGCTCACGTGAAGGGCTTGCTCCTGAACCGAAAGCGAGGAGCAGCTCGTCCGAATCATAAGGAATAGTGACACAAGCCTCCAAATCGGACTTGAAGCGCTTATTTCCGCGCAGATCATCAAACTGGCGTTTACCTTCGGCGCCGGCGGGTAGAGGGACGGCACGGGTATGGCGGCTATGCGGCTCAATCAAGGCGACAAAATTAGTGTCGTCTTGAATCACCACTAGATGCTTGCCAATACGGGCCAGGCTTGAGCCCGCGCGTACATAGGCTGGTTGGT
>JANOGZ010000416.1:0-2944 GCA_031406255.1 Pyrinomonadaceae bacterium
GGCTATGCGATGTTCGTGGGGGAATATCCCGGCCTGGAGATCGAGCAATCGGTCGGTCTCCGCTACAAACCCGACCTCGTCGCGCGAACCGGCAACTGGCGGCAAATCCGCTTCTGGGGTGAATGCGGCCTGGTGACGATGCGTAAAGTCGCCTGGCTCCTGAAGCATGGCGGGGTCGAGCGACTGGTCATCTTTAAAATTGATGGCGGCGTGCGGATGCTGGCGAACGAGTTGTGCGCTGCCATCGAGCAGCGCTACCCCCCGCCACACCGCCTCCTTATTATAAATTTCGTCGGTGACATCGCGCTGCGCGCTGCCAGCCGGCGCATTGCGCGCGTACCGCACAGTTGGTACACGCAGATTGCCCTGTAAGGGTCGCAAAGTTCCGTATCGCAGCACAAGAGGGTAAGACGGATTATGTCAGGGCAGGTGGACAACCCGAAAGGCTCTGCTATTACTTCTGTGGCCATTGCGGCGGGCGACATCACGGTGCGCGAATGCACTCGGATAGATGAGTTCGATGCGTGCGTTCGCCTGCAGCGCGAAGTCTTTGGCCTGCCGGCTCTGGAAGTTTCGCCGCGGCGTCATCTGATCGTCTCACGACGCGCTGGCGGCTGGATTCTCGGCGCTTTCGCCGGAGATGATCTGATCGGCTTCGTCCACCATCTGGTCGCGGTGCGCGGCGCGGAAATAATCGGCTACTCGCACATGTTAGCGGTCTCCGCCGCATACCAGGACAAGGGCGTCGGCGCGCTTCTTAAATGGGCACAACGCGCGCTCGCGCTCGCCGAAGGCAGGCGTTTTATCACGTGGACGTGGGACCCGATGCGCGCGCGCAACGCCCACTTTAATCTCAATCGCCTCGGCGCTACCGCACACTCCTACTCCGAAAACTTTTACGGCACCGACTACGACGCGCCCGTCAGTGGGGCCGACGGAGATCTCGGGATTGATAGTGATCGGTTATTCGCCGACTGGGAACTCGATTCGCCGAGAGTTGAGGCGCTGGCGAGAAGGGGCGCGCCGGTCGACGCCGCGACCGCGCCGGACGCGTTCATCGAAATTCCATCTGATTGGAGCGCGCTGATGCGCGAAGATGCGGCGGCGGCGCGGCGCGAACAAAGGCGCGTGCGGGCCGAGTTTCAACGGGCTTTTGCCGCGAATCTGATCTGCGCCGGTTTCGCGCGCGAGGCGTCGCCGCCGCGCTATCTTCTTTATCAAGGCGTGAGCCTGGCGCACTCAAATTCAGGTTCCCCAATTTGAGCTTCGTAGTCTGAGTTCGTATTTCTCGTATGCCCTTTACACGTTTCGATCGTTACGTTGATCGTCACGCGCACGACTTTACGGAGCGCCTGCAGTCGCTGTGTCGCATGCCGTCGGTGGCGGCGCGCGGCACGGGCATGCGTGCGATGGCCGAAGCGGTCGAGCAGCAGATGCAGCGCGTCGGGGCGGGCACGCATAGCTTTAAGTTTGGTAGCGGCTATCCGATAATTTATGGAGAATGCGGAGCCGGGGCGCGCAGCTTTATCGTATACGGACATTATGATGTTCAGCCTGTCGGACAATTGACGGCGTGGTCATCAGGACCATTCGCCGCCAGCCTGATTGACGGAAAACTCTATGCGCGGGGGGCATCGAACAGTAAAGGCAATCTGGTCGCCCGGCTCGCGGCCATCGAAGCCTATCAGAAAAGCTTCGGCAAGCTGCCCATTTGTTTGCGTTTTATCGTGGAGGGGGAGGACGGACTGGCGAGCCCGAGCCTCTATCGCTTCACCAGGGAGCAGGCGGAACTGCTGCGCACTGATGGGTGCATCTGGGATGACGGAGAGAAAAACACCAACGAGCGCCTGATCGTGAGCCTCGGTTTCAAAGGAATAGCTTTCCTCGAATTACGCGCCTTTGGTGCCCGCGCTGACCTTCATTCGAAGTGGGGAGGGATCGTGCCCAATCCGGCCTGGCGGTTGGTGCAGGCGCTGGCGACGATCATGTCACCGAAAGGCGTGATTACGATTGATGGTTTTTCTTCGCACATCGCGCCGATTTCAGCCGAAGACACGCAGGCTCTAAAAACTATCGAACTGGATGAAGCGGGCCTCCGTCGCGAGTTTCGCATCACCGGATGGGTGCAGGGCATGAGCGGCCGCGCGCTCGCCAAAGAGCTTATCTTCGGACCGACCTGTACGATCTGCGGTATTCGCACGGGTCACACGGAAGCCGGCGCGAAGACCGTGCTGCCCGGAACGGCGATGGCGCGCCTTGATTTCCGACTCGTGCCGGATCTCACACCGGAACTCGTCATCGAGCTTTTGCGCGCACACCTCGATCGGCGCGGCTTTCACGACATCGAGATCATCGAGCTCGGCGGCGCGCCGTTTGCCAAATCGTCCACCCGATCGTTTGTCGCGCGCGCGGCGGCTGAATCGGCGGCGGAGGTTTACGGCACACAGCCGATCATCTACCCGCTCGATCCCGCCAGCGGCCCCGTCGGCGCGATCTGCGGCGCCAATGCGCCGCCCACGCCGGTCGTCTCTTTCGGAGTCAGCTACGCGGGTTCCAATCCGCACGGGCCCGACGAAAACATTCGCCTCGATGATTTTATCCAGGGCATCAAATACTTCGGCCGTGTCATCCATCAGCTTGCCCACCTGCCCGCGGACGAGAGCATCGAGCAGACGCAGGATGTCCTCGTTCAACTCAAAAATTGAAAGTCCCGCGGCGTTTCAATCTTCGGCCGAAGCGCCGCCGGTTGCCCGCCGCTTCGTGCTTTCGTTATGATGAGTAACAGAAAGTTCCACACCTGATAATACTTATCGAAATGTTGAAGAGGTGAGTGCAGCCACTTGACGACACGCCTGACGAGCATCGAACGCGAGATAGCGCGCCTGCGCGATGAAATTCGCTATCACGAAGAGCTTTACTACGTCCGCGACAATCCGGAAATCTC
>JANOGZ010000420.1:0-1100 GCA_031406255.1 Pyrinomonadaceae bacterium
GCTGACCACTGACCACTGATTACTGAACGCTTACGTTGGACAGGCGATCGGCGATGATGCGGTAAACCTGCGGGTTGACGACCAGCCCGACGTGCGTCCCGGTCACTTCGTAGTTATTGGTGGCGTCACTATCGACGCAGACTCGCCAATCGACTATTCCGTCGGTTTTCGTATACACGGCGGTCTGCGAAATCGCCCGCGGAAAGGGCGACCCCCATGCTTTAATTGCCTCGCAATTGCAGTAGCCGGTATAGCACTCGGGACTTTCGTTTTGATTTTCGCGCAGGATGCGGGCGCGGACTCGTTCCGATGTCCACACTACCATCCGGTGCGAGCTAATGCCGCGAAACGGCGAGCCCAGGGCGATCACCGACCGGACACTCTCTTCCCGCTGGGTCGCCACCGAACGAGCCAGAATTCCGCCTAAACTATGACCGATTAAATGCACCGGTTTCCCCGTTTGCGCCTTCGCGCGTTCGACTGTCTCGATCAGGCGTCTGCCGAGTTTGTCGAGACAATCAGCGTTCCAGCCGATCTTGGACATATACGGCCTGTAACCGATGCGCCGGAGCCAGAGATAAAGCTCGGTGAGATAATAGTCGTTTCCTAAAAAGCCCGGGATCAAAACTACCGCCGAGCCGTCGCCGCGCGGGGCGCCAAATCCGTAATAAACCCGTGAAGCGCGTAAGGAAAGCCAATCGACTCCCCAGAAGACCTCGCGCAGAATCGGACGTTTGACGGTTTTTCTGTCTTTGTGGGTGTAAGGTGTTGTGTTAGACATAAGCTATCATCGCCGATTTTGGCCTTCAATGCTAACTTTTACTCGTCGCACGCGAATGGATGTTTTTTGTTTGTTTTATGTTATTAGGCTTCGACTGCGTTTTGTGGCGAGCGGTTTTCGCCGCTGGCGGTTTCGTCTCTTTGACCGCTGCCGGTCTTATTTCTTCGACTCCCGCCGCGTGCCGCAGTTCGGCGTATGATTCATTCAGAAAATCCCTGAGCCGTTCGACATCCGGCATGGCCTGTCCGTCGCCAGTCAGACCAAAATAAATTTTTTGGTCGTAACTGACAATCGCGCAGCCGCAACCGACGGCATAGCC
>JANOGZ010000455.1:0-5716 GCA_031406255.1 Pyrinomonadaceae bacterium
GGATAAAGGCCACCGGGCGGAATGGCAGGCGCTGGCCGCCTATCTCTGTGGCAGAGGACCTCTGCCCATCACCTTTGAAGAGATCATCCGATCCACCGCAGCGACTCTCGCCGCCCATCGGAGCCTCCAGAGCGGTCAACCAGAATTCACGATCTCAAGCGAGGAGAAGCATTGATGAAGATCGTCCATGTCATCGGCGCACGCCCCAACTTTATGAAGGCCGCGCCGGTTATCGCGGCGCTCGGGAAGCACGCCGCCGTCTCACAGATGCTCGTCCACACCGGGCAGCACTACGACGCCAACATGTCCGACGTCTTTTTCCAGCAACTCGGCATTCCGCAGCCCGATGTGAATCTGGAGGTCGGCTCCGGCTCGCACGCCGTCCAGACCGCGCAGGTCATGATGCGACTCGAAGAACTGATGACCGCGCGGCGACCCGATCTGGTGCTCGTCTATGGAGATGTCAACTCGACGGTCGCGGCGGCGATCGTGTGCGCCAAATTGCTGATCCCGGTGGGCCATGTCGAGGCCGGCCTGCGCTCCTTCGACCGGGCGATGCCGGAAGAGATCAACCGGCTTCTCACGGATCAGATCGCCGACCTGCTCTTTACGCCTTCTGCGGACGGCGACGAGAACCTGCTGCGCGAGGGCGTCGCGCCGGAGAAGATTCACCTTGTCGGCAACGTCATGATCGACACGCTGGTACGTCTACTGCCGCAGGCCGAAGCGCGCTGGCCGGCCCTCGGTTCTGCGTTGCAGGTTGAATCTCACGCGCTGGAAGCAGGCCGCTATGCGCTCGCGACTCTCCACCGGCCGTCGAATGTCGATGAACCCGAGAAGCTGCGCTCGATCGTGCAAACGCTACGGGAGATCGCCGCCGACCTGCCCGTCGTCTTTCCCGTTCATCCGCGCACGCGGGGGCGGATCAACGATCTCAAACTCACCTGCGAGAGCGAGCAACTGCGCCTCATCGAACCCGTGGGATACCTGGATTGCCTCGCGCTCCAGCGCTACGCCGCGCTGATCATCACCGATTCGGGAGGCATTCAGGAGGAGAGCACCTTCCTCGGCGTCCCCTGCCTGACGATGCGCGAGAACACGGAGCGTCCCGTGACGATCACGCTCGGCACGAACATTCTGGTCGGTCAGGACACGGAGCAACTGCGCGCCGAAGTAATGCAGATACTGGCCGGCAATCGTAAGCGCGGAGCCGCGCCGCCGCTCTGGGACGGCCACGCGTCCGAGCGTATTGCGGACGTGATCAACGCCTGGTGGCGCGCCGCCGAGGCTTCAACTCTTTCGGATGACAGGATTGATTATGCTGATCAGAAAACGGCTTAACTACTACCGCCGCATCTTCGCCGCCTATCTCACTCCGCAGAAGAGTCAATTGACGTTCTGGCACGAGGCGCCGGAAGTCAATGAGAACTTCCGGCCCGGCGAGCTCGGCGAGTATTACATGACTTTTACGGCCAAGGCCGACTATCAGGGCCAGTTCGACCCCGACGGCATCCCGCAGCTCAATTACCACGGCCGGCTCGGGCTCCAGTACAACCCGATCGCGATCGCTCAGTACGGGCTGGGCAATTACAACCTGTTCCGGCGCACGGGAGAGGCCGACCGGCGCGCGCGGTTTCTGGCGGTGGCCGACTGGCTGACGGCTAACCTGCAACAAAATCCGGAAGGCCTGTGGGTGTGGAACCACCACTTCGATTGGGACTATCGCACCACGCTCAAAGCTCCCTGGTACTCCGGGCTGGCCCAAGGGCAGGGCATCTCGCTTCTCGTGCGCGCGCATCGTGAGACGGGGAATGCCTCATACCTCGACGCGGCGGCGCGCGCTTTCGCGTCCTTCACCAGGAGGGTGGACGAGGGCGGCGTCATCTACGTTGATGAACGCGGTCACCGTTGGATCGAGGAATACATCGTCGCGCCGCCCACGCACATCCTGAACGGTTTTATCTGGGCGAGCTGGGGAATCTACGACTATCTGCTCGCCACCGGCGAGCAACCCGCCAAAGAGTTGTTCGACGACGCGATGCAGACTCTCGCGGTCAACCTGCCGAAGTACGATACCGGCTACTGGTCTCTCTACGAGCAGTCGGGCACGCGTTTGAAGATGATGGCCAGCCCCTTCTACCATCACCTGCACATCGTGCAGTTGAGGATTCTTTTTCAGTTGACGGGCAGGGAGATTTTCCGTCACTACGCGATGCGGTGGGACGCCTACCGCCGGAGCCGCCCGAAACGTTCGGCGGCGCTGCTCTACAAAGGCGTCTTCAAGCTTTGCTATTACTGATTCGCCGTCTTCGATGGATCTACACATTATGAACATTCTCTACGTTACACAGTACTTCCCGCCCGAGGTATGCGCCCCGGCGGCGCGCGTCTCGGAACTTGCCCGCCACTGGGTCAAAGCGGGTCAGGGGGTCACCGTCCTGACCGGATTTCCCAACCACCCGACGGGAATCGTTCCGCCCGCATACAGGTCGAAGCTCCGTCGCCTGATCTGCCGCGAAAAGTTTGACGGCGCGGACGTGGTGCGGACGTGGCTGATGCCGCTCCCGAACCGGAAATCCTACGAGCGGATTTTGAACTACGCGTCTTTCTGTCTGTCTTCATCCTTCACGGGTAGTTTCCTGCGGCGGCCGGATGTCGTCGTGGCGACATCGCCGCAGCTCATGGTCGGGTTGACCGGCTGGTGGCTGGGCCGCATCAAGCGCATTCCTTTTATTCTTGAAGTGAGGGACCTCTGGCCGGAATCGCTGGCGGCGGTCGGCGTGGGCGGCGAGACGTCGCTGCTCTATCGCTCGCTGAGCGCTATCTCGGGGTTTCTCTACCGGGTGAGCGATCACATCGTCGTCGTCTCGCCCGCTTTCAAAGAAGAATTAATCGGTAAATGGCGGGTGCGGCCCGAGAAGATTTCGGTGGTCGAAAACGGCGTCGAGACTGATCTGTTCACCCCTGACGGCCCCGTCGAGGCGGTCATCGAGGAATTCGATCTGCGCGGCAAATTCGTCATCGCTTACGTCGGCACGCAGGGGAACGCGCACGGCCTTGACACCCTCCTTGAGGCGGCGGTCGTGTTGCAGAAGACCGTGCCCGACGCGCTGTTCCTTCTGGTGGGTGAGGGAGCGGAGAAAGCGCGTCTGATCGCCCGCGCAGAGGAGATGAAGCTGACGAATGTCCGCTTCGTCTCGCAGCAACCGCGAGAAAAAATACCGGGCATTATCCGCGCGTCGCATCTCTGTCTGGTGATGCTCAAGAAAGCTGATGTCTTCAAAACCGTCATCCCGACCAAGATGCTCGAATTCATGTCCTGCGGGCGGCCGCTGCTGCTGGGCGTCGATGGACAGGCCCGCCAGATCGTAGATGAAGCGCGCGCCGGGGTCTTTATCGAACCGGAAAATTCTTCGGCCCTGGTAGGAGCGGTGACGGAACTTCACCGGGACGCGGCGCGGCGCGAAGCGCTCGGCCGGAATGGCCGCCGCTATATCGTCGAGAATCTCTCGCGCGAGGGAACAGCGAAAAAGTATTTGGGTATCCTCGAAGAAGTGGTCCGCAGCTTTGGCCGTGAAGAGATCTCGCTACTCGAAACGGCGCGCGGCAATACCGGAGGGGCCAACTAGAAACGGTCGCTAACGATGAACACCTATCTCGCTCTCTTTTTAATTGCGACGTGCGCGTCGCTCGTGCTGACGCCACTGGTGCGTCGGATATGTGAGCACTACAAATGGCTCGATGTGCCCCGTGATGAGCGCCGCGTGCATCGCCGCGCCGTGCCGCGCCTTGGCGGCGTGGCGCTCTTCGCCTCGATCCTCATCGCGCTCGCCGCGCTCGCGCTCGTTGACAATTCCATCACCGCCGCGCTCAGCGCAAAAAAGGCGAGCCTCCTGATCACGTTCGTGCCAGCCACATTAGTCTTCCTCTTCGGCGTGTATGATGATTTATGCGGCACACGGGCGCGATATAAGTTCATCGCGCAGGGGGTGGCGGGCGCGCTGCTCTACGCGCTCGGCGGCCGCATCGAGCATTTGTCTGTGCCGTTCGCAGGGCCGGTCGAGTTGCCTGCGGCGATCGGCTTCGTGATGACGGTGTTCTGGGTCATCGCCATCTCTAATGCCTTTAATTTGATTGACGGGATGGACGGTCTGGCGGCCGGCGCGGGGCTTTTCGCGTCGCTCGTGATGCTGGTCGTATCGCTCGTGTTCGGCTATCCGCTCGTGACGGTCTGCGCGATCGCGCTGAGCGGCGCGCTAATCGGCTTCCTGCGTTACAATTTCAATCCGGCCTCGATTTTCCTCGGCGATTCGGGATCTCTCTTCATCGGATTCACGCTCGCCGCGCTTTCCGTACAGGGCGCGCAAAAAGCATCGACGGCCGTCGCCGTGGCGATTCCACTGCTGGCCTTCGGCCTGCCCGTCATTGATACGAGCCTCGCCATCCTTCGCCGCTTCATTAGCGGGCGGCCGGTTTTTCAGGCTGATCGCGAGCATATTCATCACATGCTGCTCGCGCGCGGCTGGTCGCAGCGCCGCGTCGTCCTCGTGCTCTACAGCGTGTGCGCGCTCTTCGGCCTCACGGCGCTGCTCTTTGCTAACCATACCGATGCGGGACGCATGACGGGTCTCGTGCTGGTGGTAGTGGGCGCGGCGGTCGTCTTTGCGGTCGGACGCCTGCGCTATCATGAAGTGGATGAAGTTAAGGCGAGCATGCGGCGCAATGTTGAGAAGCTGGTCAAGAGCCGTCTCCGCGCGGCGAATAATATCCGCATCCGCCGCGCCTGCCATGCCATCTCGGAAGCGACCACGCTCAAGGAACTCTTCGCCGCCGTCGAGGAGATGCTGACCATCGGCGAGTTTGTCTATGCCACCGCGCAGGTGAGCGGCCGCGACGCTTCGAGCAATGAGCGTCTGCTGGCGCGCGAGCGCGGGCCGCTTACCCTTCGTCAGGCCGAAATACGCGGCGGGTTTATCCAGTGGTCATGGGAGCGCGGTGATATCGAAGCTTCCGAAATCGTCGGCTCGGGACGTTTCTGGACGCTGCGCCTGCCACTGCCGTCGCCATCGGCGAAACACTGCTACTTCAATCTCTACCGCGAGACCAACAGCAACGCGCTGCTGCTCGATATAAGCTATCTGTGCAACCTCTTCCAACGCGAAATGTCACTCGCCGTCGAGAGAATTCTCAGCGCGGAAGAAATCGAAACGGAGTCCGAACATCTTCAACTGGCGGTGAGCGCCAGCGGTAAATAACTGGCGTGAATGTTTCTCTGACAGAATCGAGCACGGTTGATGTCACGGCGTCTACTACCGCCGCGGGCGATTCTGTGCGCGTGCGTGTGGCCGGGTCGCTTGACCGTGTGATCTTCACCGCGCTGCTGGCGCTGATCGCGTTGGTCGCCATTCCCTACGGAACGGTCGAGCCGTGGTGGGAAACGGTCTTCGAGTGTGCCGTCTTCGGGCTCGGCGCGTTATGGATCGCCGAGGGCTCACTGCGCGGAACGTGGCGCGTCCGCGAACCGGGACTGCTTGCGCCGCTTCTCTTTCTCGCCGCCTTCGCCTTTCTGCAAACCCTGCCCGCCTCAGGACCGGGCGCCGGAGCGGCGGCCGGAGGGATCGCGACGAACCTGTGGCAGACGATCAGCGCCGATCCGTTCGAGACCCGGCGCTTCGTCTTGAAACTGCTGGCGCTGATCCTCTGCGGCGAGCTTTTA
>JANOGZ010000459.1:0-2659 GCA_031406255.1 Pyrinomonadaceae bacterium
AGCTATCTCTCGCTCGGAAAACTGGAAGCGGTCGGCCGCACCTGAGGCGACGAGCGGAATGGCCTGGTGCGGTTTGGCGGATGAGCGCAAATACGTGAGGGTTTCGGGCGCGCCGAGGCTGGCTACTATTACTCCATCGCCATCAACGGCGACAATGTGCCCGCGATGACGCGATTCAGTGATCGCGCCGCGGCGGACCTCGACGAGCGGCTCCGGCGACGGAATATTCTTATTTTCTTTATTCATCAGCGATAGGCAGATCGGGAGTTCGCGCGCCGGGGCGCGGCGGGCGAACTCCCGCACGTTCGTAGAGTTTGCGCCCTTTCCATGTTACGCCGCGACCGGTCGCAATTCGTGCCGCCGAGTTTAGTAGTATCGCGATAAACAGCGCATGCCCGAGCGGTACGGTCAAAGCATAAACCAGGGGAATATCCCAAGCTTTATTGATCAGTGCAAAGGTAGCGACTTGGATGATCCAAACCGCAAGCGTCGGTATCAGCAAAAATGCCCACACCTCACCAGCGCTGATGGCCAGAAGCATGCATAAAACCGCCACCAACGGCGGAACGACGGCGAAAAGCAATACTCCGCTGGCCCCGATAACTGTCAACCCGAGCGAAAACTTCGCGCCGGCGAAGAGATTTTTCGTAAACCCTTCCCATATTTCGCGGAAGTTCGTCTGCATCCGCGTTCGTATCAACTCCGGCGCATATTCAGCACGCAGGCGTGCTCGCGCGCCCTTCAAAATCTCAGCCATTCGTAAGTCTTCGGCCACATCGCCTTTGACCGCACGATAACCGCCGACGCGTTCAATCGTGTCGCGGCGGATCAGAAAAAAACCGCCGACGCCCAAGGCTTCCGGCCGGTTGGGGTTATTGACGCGCTCGAGAGGCATCGCCATCACCATAAACCAGCCGAACGTTGGCATAAAGACGCGCTCCCAGAACGTGATGCAATCAACATGCGGGAGCAGCGTCACGGCATCGTAGCGGCCTTCAAGCGCGTGCTTCATGGCCGTCCGCACTGCTCTTCGCTCAAAGATCATGTCCGCATCCGTCGCCAGCACCCACTCACCACGCGACGCCTCAAGGGCCTGCTCCAAAGCGTGGGGCTTGCCGAGCCATCCGGCGGGCGGTTCGGCTCCGTTTATGATACGTAGATTGCTATCCGTTTGTGCGATCGAACCGAGAATCGGTCCCGTCGCGTCGGTCGAACGGTCGTTGACGGCAACGACTTCGAAGCGCCCGTAATCCTGCGCGAGCATGGAACGAATGGCGTGCTCGAGCACGCGCTTTTCTTCGTCTCGTGCCGGGACGAGAATAGACACGAGCGGTGTGCTGCCCGGTTCCAGATACGGTTCACTTCCGGCAGGCGCGAGCGGTTTCTGGCGCGCCAGCCCGCGCAGTGTCAAAAAAGCGCCGACGAGCCATAGCAGAGCCGTTGCCCATGCAACGCCGCTGATCGCTGCGTGCGCGTTTAGCTCGAATGCCATTTTACGGTCAGGGGATTCTGATATGTCGCGTCCATCTTAACCGCGTCCGCTGGCCCGTCGCAACCTCACTTATTAACAACTCACCAACCGAAGTCCCGTCTTCACAGCGTGAAATCCTCACGATTGACATTGATATAATCTTACCTTCAGGTTCTCATAGCGCATGAGCAAAGGCCGCCACCTACTTGATGTAGACAGCGGCCTCGGTTCAGTTGCCAGACCCGTTTGTTGACGGGAGGTGTAGTTAGACTCTTCTTAGCGGCGCGCGCGCGCGGACATTTTTCTTCCACCGTAGTTCAAGACGGTCAGCTTTACCTTCCGGCGTCCGAAGCGCAGAGCTTCGCCGCTGCTCGGAATCCAGATGTCTATCTTACGCCCACGAATTGCCCCGCCCGTGTCTGTAACTAGATATTCACCGCTATACGCGCCCGCCTCAAGGCGCACGCGCGTCCCCAGGGGTAGCACCGTCCGGTCTGCGGCGATCATGCCTTTGGCGACCATTTTACCGCTCGCCGTTCGGCCGCGAAGGCAGTAAGCGGTAGCGATGAAAGATAGCGGCGGCGCGATGGCCGATCTTACCGCTTCCGCCTCCTTAGTTGTTGTCAACGTCGCCAGGCGAATTGCGGCTATATTCACCTCTTCAAGAGGCGCGTCACGATTGGCCGTCATCCCTGACTGCGCCGTTTGCGCTGGGACGGCTTCCGCGCACAACTCACAAGAAACGCCGTCGTGCAGAGGGCGAGAACTGCGACAAGAATTCGGATCGTAGGCTTCATAGTAGTGAAAAGGAGAAAGGTTCAGCGCCGGATGCGCTTCACCCATTCGGAGGCCAGTAGCAGCACGATTGTTGCCACGATAAAGATGGTGGAGAGGGCATTGATCATCGGGTTGAGCCCGACCTTGGCCATGCCATAGATCCGCAACGGCAAGGTCGCCGACTCGGAGCTGGAGGTGAAATACGTGACGATCAGCTCGTCCATCGAGAGGGCGAAGGCCATCAGCGCACCGGAGACGATACCCGGCATCAGGTACGGAACGATCACATACCAGAATGCCTTCAACGGCGTGGCGCCCAGGTCGAGCGCCGCCTCCTCCAGCGAGGGGTCGAGCCCAGCCAACCGCGCCTGCACCGCCGCCATCACAAAGGGGAAGCAAAACGTGGTGTGG
>JANOGZ010000469.1:0-3315 GCA_031406255.1 Pyrinomonadaceae bacterium
CCACCGAAGGGAGAGTCTCGTGGGGGGGAGAAGACGCCGGGCGAGAAGTCGCCGTCGAGGTCAGCGCGCCCGGGGTCGACGACCCTGCGCCGCGGCTCGAGATCGGCTCATTCGACGAATTGATGGCCCACGAGGGGGAGATCATCGAGCGGATCGCAGACATCCCGAACGGCGGCAATCTCTTTTTGATCAATACTCTACTGTTATTGGAAGTAGCAGGGGTGCGGCTCTCGGATGATGCCAGGCGGGAGCTTATCGAGCGCGAGCCGGCGCTCTCCAGTGTTTCGGCGACGCCCTACAACGCGCTCAAGGCGAGCACCGTCCCGCAGCGCGTGCGTGTCCGTTTGAAAGGACTATTCGAGAGGAGGTGAGGCATGAGCCTTCTGGCCGGGTTCGATAAGGTCGTCGAGATTTCCAGGGACGCGTTCTTACGCGTGATTAAGGCAAACGGCAAGTTGAAAAACGGTCGGCCGCTGAGTCCGCCGTTCGACATCAACCTGCCGCTCAACATGCCGGGCCTCGGAGCGGGCACGAGCTTCTACTTCGTCGTCAAGGACATCGTGCTCGATCTCATACCCGGTACGAACCAGATCAAACTGACGCTCAAATTCGACAGCGGCCAGGTCTTCAGCAGCTCGGGGGCGGCTGTCGTGTCGGATATTTACGGAGACCTCGCCATCAACACCAGCCTTAACCTCGTCGAGATGCCGCTGAAGGCATTGAACGATCTCGGATTGAAAGTGAAGGTGATCCGCGTCGATCTGGCTTCGGCGAACCCCCAGCTCTGGATTCCGCACAACGTTAAGCAAGCGATCACTCAGAAGTTGTGGTCGGCAGGTCTCCAGTCCGTCACCGTGCAGCAGCTCGAATCCGCCGTCGGCGGCTTTCTGGCCGATATGATCCGCACCATTCCGCCGATTGATTACCCGAAAGAGGCCGTTGAAATTGAACCTAACGGTTCTCTGAAGGTCAAGGGCTTCCTGATCAGAGAAGGGGTGGATGGCGATTTAAAAGACCCCCTCTTCGGCGTCACGCGCTTCACGGCCCTGAACGAGATCCGCTGCGTCGGCAGCCCCGCGGGCGGCGTGCTCGCCATCTTCGGCCTACTCCTGACGAGCACGCAGGGCGCGAATGCGAATCAGAAAACCGCCGCCATACCTGCCCTGAGAGACATCAGTATCAGCATCTCCGCCGAGGCGTTCAAACGCCTGATCTTTTGCCCCGGAGCCGCCGAGTCATTGCTGAAGCGGATAGAAAAAGAGGCGGGGCGCTCCCTCTTCCATGACGCCTTCGATATCCGTCGCCAGGTCCGTCAATTTATGACCACGCAGATGCCGGGCTGCTGCGGCCCGGGCGGCGGGCTGAAGATCGGCGACGCGACCCTCACACACCTGTGCTGCAGCTTTAATGAAGGCTTTATCCGGGTGGACGGCTCGCTCAGCGCATCCGGATTCTGTTTCGAAGCGACGGGCACGTTTTACCAGAAGATCGCGCTCAGCATCAAAGATGATAACCAGCTCGCCGCCACCGTCATCGAAAACCCTCCGCCGAACGTCACGACTTCGATCGATTGGTACTGCGAGGTATTTATCCACCTACTATTCGACTTCGCCATCGTTGGCATCGCCATCAACGCGATCATTGCCGAGATAGCAGAGGACATCGCTGAGGATCTCGCTGAGGGCCAGAACAAGCCCCAAAATCTAAAGCCATCCTCCCCGGGCGTCATGCAGAGCATCACGTTCAAGGAAGTCACCGTGAACCCGGAAGGGCTCAGGATCGACGGAACGCTAAAGATCGACGTCCCGCCCCCGCTCGTGCGGAAGCTGGAGTTGTTTGCGCGGGGCGTGCAGGAAGCCGACCCTGTCCTGCTCAACTCGGGGATATACCACTTCCCGGGTCGCGCTCTCGGCAATTGCGAGCCGCGCGACTTCCCCTACAGCGAGTACGGTCGGCAGCAGACGTTCAAATTCGAGGCCATCGCCAGTAACATGGTGAGCTTCACGCCGAAAATAGAGTTCTGGCTCGAGTACGTCCCCGGCCTCTGGGGCGGCTATCAAACGCCCGGCCCGAATAGCCGGGTCGCGCTCGTGCCCACGCCCGTCGACATGACGAATTCGACGGGCGTGCAGGTGCGGGCGGCAGAGAAGAAATTCCCGCTGCCCCTTGAGGCCGGCACCACGCTGTATAATGAAGAAGTGTCGGTCGGCTATCGCGTCATCGGGAACACCGTCACCCTGCAAAACATCCCCACGGACGGCAACTACACATTAAGACTGCGCGCGCGCGCCACCGACTCCGACGGGGGGATTGCCGAGGCGAACACTTCGGTCAGCTTCACAGGCAATGCGGTGGAGATCGGCGGCGGCTATAAGGAGTTCATGGACGACTGCATCGCGAAGGGATGGAAGGTGCTCGAGCGAGTGGGCAACCTGACGCAACAGCGCGCCCTTCCACAGCTGGTGCCGACTCCCGGCGACCCGGCGCCCGACGGCCTCCCTGAATTCATCCTCGGCGTGGCCGAGTCGGGCCTGCCTGACGCCGTGCAGTTGCTGGCGACGGCGCGGCTGAGGTACGGCGCGGCGTTCGACCGCGCGCTCGAGAGTCTGGCGAAGCGTAAATCGTAGTGGCCGCTCACCGTCTGGAGGCGCGGTTTTATCTCCGGGCGCCAATAGCTGCGCCTGTTTTTGGTCCCCGAGCGCTTTACTCGGGCCGGTGATCTGTTCGTATGCTTTGATGGGAGTAGTAAAGGGCGGAGGGTGAGTTGGAACGCATCGTCGAGTGTGAACCTCTTGTGACTTTCCCACTCTATCCCACTTCATGACGTAAACTAACAATTGACGTGCGTTGCAGCCACAGCTTTCCCCTTCAGGCACGGGGGAGCCGCCGGGTAACCTATTTCCCAGAATAGTTTCCTCCTACAAAGGAGATTGTCCTTTGGTAGCGAATTAGAAGTCTGTACCAATCACCGGAGGCTGTGTCGCTTCCGGCTTAGCGACGATCAAGGGCTGGGCTTCGAATTCTCTGTGGCAAAACACCCGCTGCCTACTGCTGTTTTGATTCCTTGCCCTCCAAGTTCTTCCACTCACCCGACTGGATGAAGCTCGCCCAGTAGAACGGATGGCTCAGCTTCTCGCTTCCAAGCATCCCTAACTGCACCTGCCTGAGTGCTTCCGTGCGGCCTTCGCCAGCTTGCAGGCGCTTGTAATATTCGACCATCAGATCGCGCGTCGCCGCATCCGCGACCTGCCACAGGCTCATCACCTGGCTCTCTGCTCCCGCAAGTACTAATGCACGCCGCAAACCGTACACTCC
>JANOGZ010000480.1:0-3419 GCA_031406255.1 Pyrinomonadaceae bacterium
ATCGGCGCCATGAGCGTGCTTCAGGCGGCAAGCGTCAAACGCCTGGGGGATTGGTGGCGGCCGCTCGCCTTCGGTCGCGATTAGCATTTGATTCGAGCGTTGAAAATCGCCTCCGGCGATAACCGGCGAGCGGCTTTCCCCGAAGATCAGGGGGCCGCGCGAAATTTTATCGTCGCGGCGGGTCTTTCGCGGAGAGTTCGCTTGACCTGAAAACTCCCGCCAGCATAGTATCCCGCTTCGATTGTTCTTCACTGACCGATCTGCCGCGCAACTTCCGGGTGCTGCTGCTCGCCGCTTCATCAAGCGGGGGCCGAACCCGGTTCAAGCGCTCGATAACTACATACTTCTTAAGGGGGAATGTTATGTTTAGAGACTCTTCTGCCAGTCTTGTTCGCCTGCTATTTCTGTTCATCGGAGGCGCGCTTCTGGCCGGCACCGCGACGGCCCAATCGCAGGCCACCACGGGGAATATCGAAGGCCGCGTGCTTGATCCGCAGGCGGCCGTCATCTCCGGCGCTATTGTCACCGCCACCAGTCAACAAACGGGACTGGAAAAGAGCGCGACGGCGGATGATGATGGCAATTATCGCTTGATTCTTCTTCCCCCCGGCGCCTACACCGTGCGCGTCAGCGGAGGAGGGTTCGCACCGGCGGAACTGCGCGATGTCGTGGTGACGGTCGGCGGTAAGACCGCGCTCGATCTGACGCTGTCGGTGGGCGGCACGAGCGAGAGCATCACGGTCACTTCCGAAGCGCCGGTGGTCGAAACCACGCGCACGTCGGTCGCCTCGGTGATCAACGAGCGCAATATCGAGAACCTTCCGGTCAACGGGCGCAACTTCCTGGATTTCGCGACGCTCACTCCGGGCGTGATCCGCGATCCGACGCGCGGCGGTGACCTCTCCGTCGGCGGTCAGAAGGGCACGCTCAACAGTCTCCAGGTGGATGGCGCGGATAATAACAACACCTTCTTCGGCCAGTCGTTCGGGCGCACCGGCACCCGCCCCCCGTATCAATTCTCCGAAGAATCGGTGCAGGAGTTTCAGGTCAATCAAAACGGCTTTTCGGCCGAGTTCGGGCGCGCGGGCGGCGCCGTGATCAACGTCGTCACCAAATCCGGCACGAACGATTTTCACGGCGGCCTGTTCGAATATTTCCGTGATGAAGCGCTGAACTCGAACACGCCGGTGCTGACGGCCAGGGGGCGTAATCGCCCCTCGTCACAGATCAACCAGTTCGGCGGGCGTTTCGGGGGGCCGATCGTCAAGAATCGCGCCTTTTTCTTCTTCACCTACGACGGACAGCGATCTGACATCCCGAATGTGCTCGATCCGCCGAATTTCTTCCGCCAGCCGGCGAATATCCAGGCGCTCCTGCTGCCCCAGTTGGACACGTATCAGGTCGGCCGCGATCAGGACGTGTATCTCGTCAAAAGCGATCTGATACTGAATCAAAACAACCAGTTGTCGCTGCGCTTCAACCGGCAGAATTTCACGGGCCTGAACAACGAGAACGGCGGCCCGTTGAGCGCCGAGGAGCATTCGGGCGACAGCATCGCCCGCACCACCACCTTCTCCGGCACGCTGGCCTCGACGCTCAGCCAGAGCGTGGTCAACGAGTTCCGCTTTCAGTTCGCGCGTGACGAGGAGCCGGGCGCGGCGAACAGCGATCTGCCCGAAGCGCGCATCCAGACGGGCAACGGCTTCTTTCAGATCGGGCGCAACAACTTCAGCCCGCGTGAGACGACCATCCGGCGCGCCCAGTTTATCAACAACCTGTCGTACGTGCGCGGCCGACATAATTTCAAGCTCGGCGTCGACTTCAACTTCGATCGCATCCTGAATTTCTTCCCCGGACTTTTCTCGGGTCAGTACACGTTCCCTTCGTACGCCGCTTTCGCCGCCAACACGCCGTCCGCCTACGTGCAGAATTTCCCCGGCCCGAATACCGCGGGCGCGACGACCGAGCCGGACAGCTCTGAGTACGCTTTCTTTGCGCAGGATGACTGGCGCGTGACGCCGAAGCTGACGCTCAATCTCGGCGTGCGCTACGACTATCAGCGGCTGGCCGCGCCCCCCGTGCGCAATACGGACCCGACGCTGCTCGCCGCCGGGTTTGACACGAGCACCCAGCCGAGCGATAAAAACAATTTCGCGCCGCGCGCCGGATTCAGCTATGCGATTGATGAGAAGACGGTAGTGCGCGGCGGCTACGGTCTCTTTTACGGGCGGACGCCGGCGATCATGCTCGGGACGGCCCACTCGCAGAATGGCATCAGCGTCACCGGCATCAATCTGAATACTGCGGCGGCGATCGCCGCCGCGGGGCTCACCTATCCGAACATTCTGAGCGCGCCGCCACCGGCGGGCACCGGTACGCCGGTGCGTCCGAGCCTCTATCTTTTCACGGAAGATTACGAGCAGCCATACGTGCAGCAGGCGCGTCTCGGCTTCGAGCGCGAGATTCTGAAGAACATCAGTCTGGCGGTTACTTATCTCTTCTACCGCGGCGTGAATCTCTCGCGCACGCGCGACGCCAACCTGTTTCCGCCAGTAGCGACGCCGGCTTCCGATCCGAATGGAGGGACATTTACGGTCGATCGCTTCCCCGTGGCCCGCCCGCTGGTTAATTTCACGCGCATCAATTTATTCGAGAGCACCGCGCTCTCGCGCTACAACGCGCTCGCGGTGCAGGCGACGCGGCGCTTCGCGGGCGGCTACCAGTTCCTCCTGTCATATACTCTCTCGAAGGCGAACGACGATAAGCCGGATCAGACGGCCGTCGTGGTCGGGACGGATGATTTTAAGCTCGTCCAGAACTCTCTGAACCTGCGCAGCGACTACGGCACCTCTGATCTGGATTTGCGCCACCGCTTCGTCTTCAGTCAGGTCAAAGAGTTCGGCACGTTCACACGCAGCAAGAATCCGATCCTGCGCGCGCTGCTGAGCGATTACACTTTCTCCGGCATCTCGCAGATACAATCCGGATTCGCCTATTCGGCAACGGTCGTGGGCGATCTTAACCGCGATGGGAATTCGAGCAATGACCGCGCGCCGGGCATCGAGCGAAACGGTTTCCGAACGCCCGCGACGCTCCAGACCGATTCGCGCATCACGAGAACGATCCGCCTCGGAGAACAGGTCCGTCTGCGATTGATCGGCGAGGCTTTCAATATCTTCAACCGGACAAACGTCGCATCGACCAATACGGCGCTCTTCAGCGGGTTCACGGTCAATAGCACCACCGGCGCGATAACGTTTTCCCCGCCGGCAGCTTCCACGCCCTTCGGCTTCTCACGCACTTTCCTGACCGAGCGGCAGATTCAACTGGCGATCAAGCTCGATTTTTAAAGCGTCGCCCCGGCTTCGGCGCGTGGTCAAAAGGCGAATGGCGGGTCGCGGCCTTGAACGTTCAAGGCC
>JANOGZ010000522.1:0-1228 GCA_031406255.1 Pyrinomonadaceae bacterium
TTCGCCAGCCTCTCGGCCGCGTCAGGATTCCCCTGCATTAAAGCCATCGCGATAATCTCAGTCTGGTAAGGAGTGAGCTTCTGCATCCCGAGTGGTTGAACAGGGGTCAGCTTACCGTTTATTTCCACTTGAGGCGGCTGACCAACGGAAAAGTTTAGGTCACTGATCTTGTCAGAGACGAGCAGCATGCGCTCGATAATGGGCGGCAGATCAAAGAAGCTCATTAAGATTAGGACTCCGGAAGTTGTGATTGAACTGAAAGGGTGGTGACTGGCGGCGAATGTCTCTGCCCTGATAAGGGGCTCAAGGATTCTCGCGCATAACGAAGTTGAACGCAAGCATAATCTGTTTCCGTTAGGAAAAGACCATTAGATGCGATGAAGAAGAATTTCAGTGTGAGCGGCAACCTGCCCCGAGACATTCCAAATATCGCTGATTACCGCAATTGCATCTGCACCCGCATCCAGCACCGCCTGACTGTTCTGGGAGGTAATCCCGCCAATAGCCACCAAGGGAATCTCACGGACGGCTTGGCGTACCTGGCTTAAGCCATCGAGACCAAGGGGGGGCTCAGAGGATTGCTTCGTAGCTGTCGAAAAAATTGGGCCGATAGCAATGTAATCGATCGGCATCTTCGTAGAAAGGAAGGCCTGCTCGAGGTTATGAGTAGAAAACCCAATAATAACCTCGGGACCGAGCAGTTTCCTTGCGTCTTCAGCCGGTAGATCATCCTGACCAAGGTGAACTCCGTCAGCTTTTAGCGCCAGGGCGATGTCAACTCGGTCATTAATTATGATCTTGACGCGCCGTTCGCGCGCTATGCACACGGCCTCAGCGGCCTCTCTGTAAAATTCAGACGGCGAGAGAATCTTTTCTCTCAATTGAACCAGGGTCGCTCCACCCTTGCTCAGATGTGCTACCTGTTCAGCGTGCGATAGTCCGGAAAGGCGCCGGTCGGTAAGTGGGTAAAACCGAGTATTGGCCAGATTGTTCAAGAAGAGGGAACTCATACTTAGAGGCTCATCCTTCTTTTTTCTTTGGCCGTTCGTTGGAGCGCAAAACCCTCTTGCGCAAGCGGATGCTTTGCGGAGTGACCTCGACAAGTTCATCTTCCCCGATGAACTCAATCGCCTGTTCAAGTGAAAGTTCCTTCGGAGGCACAAGGCGCATTGCATCATCGGCCGAAGCGGCCCGCATGTTCGTTAGCTTCTTTTCCTTGATGGCATTG
>JANOGZ010000528.1:0-4573 GCA_031406255.1 Pyrinomonadaceae bacterium
GCTGATCCTCAATAACTATTTTTACGTGGCCAACATGGACGGTATCTGGCGTTACCCGTATAAAGAAGGCGATACGGTCATGACGCAGAAGGGTGAGAAAATCCTCGAGCTGCCCGTCGGCGGGTACAACAACCACTGGACAAGAAACATCATCGCCAGCAAAGACGGCAGTAAGGTTTACGTGTCGGTCGGCTCGGGCAGCAACGTCGGCGAGAACGGGATGGATGACGAAATCAGAAGAGCAAACATACTCGAAATAAACCCGGACGGCAGCGGCGAGCGCGTCTACGCCAGCGGTCTGCGAAACCCTGTCGGCCTGGGCTGGGCGCCGGGAACAGATGTCTTGTGGACGGCCGTCAACGAAAGGGACGAACTGGGCGACGAACTCGTGCCGGATTATTTAACCAGCGTCCAGGATGGCGGCTTTTACGGATGGCCTTACAGTTACTTCGGGCAGCACGTAGACCCGCGCGTGAAAGAGCAAAACCCCGAACTGGTACGGAAGGCCATTGTGCCGGACTTACCGCTCGGCGCGCACACCGCTTCGCTGGGCCTGGCTTTTTACGACGGAAGTATGTTTCCGGCCAAATATCACACGGGAGCGTTTATCGGGCAACACGGCTCGTGGAACCGTTCACAGTTCTCGGGATACAAAGTAGTCTTCGTGCCATTCGCAAACGGCAGGCCGGCAGGCAAGCCGGAGGATTTTCTGACGGGTTTCAGAGTCGGTCCCAAAAGCGACGACGTGTACGGCAGACCGGTCGGTGTGGCCCTCATGCGTGACGCATCTTTGCTGGTTGCGGACGACGCGGGCAACACGATCTGGCGTGTCAGTAAACCGTGAAGGTTAGTTAAGCCGGCGCGGGCTCGAAGCAGATCACTCGGCGATTTTTCGATGGGTGCGGCACTACGTTGCTGAACTCAACAGCCGAATCCGTCTTCATCTAAAGCTTGCTGGTGGAAGCTGTCATGACAAATACACCTGACTACGAAGCGATGCTGGAGGTAGCTATCGCGGAAGCACGGCAGGGCCTCGCCGAAGGGGGCATCCCGATCGGCGCCGCGCTCTTCACCCGACACGGCGAGCTTCTTGGAGCCGGACATAATCGAAGGGTTCAGGAAGACGACCCTTCGGTGCATGCCGAGACGGATGCTTTCCGCAAGGCCGGCCGGCAGCGTCGCTACCGGGACAAGGTGATGGTGACGACGCTGGCCCCATGCTGGTATTGCAGCGGGTTAGTCCGTCAGTTCAAGATCGGCACGGTTGTTGTAGGGGAGTCGGAGAACTTTAGCGGAGGGGTCGAGTGGCTGCGGGAGAATGGGGTCGAAGTTATAAACCTGAGGTCGAGGGAGTGCATCAGTCTGTTAGCCGCGTACGTTACGAGTAATCCTGAGATATGGAATGAAGACATCGGGGAGGAGTGAATCCGGTAAACGGAAAGCGTCAGATGACTTGTTGAATCGAAAGGTACTTTCGTGACTGACTTCACAGGCGGACTGGAATTAAACGAGCTTTTCTATCACGAGATAGTAGCCCCTTTATTGAAATCTCACTTTCCAGAGCTTCAATATTCGGCTGCTCTCATGGGTTGGGGGTCAGAAGTCTTAGGCTTTGACGACGATCAATCCACCGACCATAACTGGGGCCTGAGATTCCAGTTATTCTTGTCGGAACAGGACGACGAAAGATACCGCAAGCATATCAACACGATTCTTGATGAACAGTTACCACCCGGATTCCGCGGTTATCCCACCAGCTTTAACATACTCGTAAACGAAGACCAGCGGGCCGTTAGCCAAACCAAAGCGACGCACAACATTGATATTGAAACCATTAAAGGATTGTTCGGTCGATATCTTGGCTGTGGTGACCCGTACGGTGAAATTAGGACGGCAGATTGGCTGACCTTCTCCGAACACAAATTGCTTGCTGTAACAAGCGGAAAAGTGTTTTATGACGGTTTGGGTGAGCTTGAGCCGATCCGCCAAAAATTCAACTATTACCCGAAGGATGTCTGGCTCTACATGCTTGCCGCACAGTGGATAAAGATATTCGAGGAGCAGGCTTTTGTCGGGAGGTGCGGCTATGTCGGAGACGAGCTGGGCTCGATGGTAATTGCCGCTCGACAAATCAAAAATCTAATGAGGCTTTGCTTCTTGATAGAGCGTAAATATGCGCCTTATAGTAAATGGTTCGGGACGGCTTTTTCTCGTCTGGATCGGGCGCCGGAGCTGGATCCGATATTCAAAGAGGTTCTTCAAGCCAGAGGGTGGAAAGAGCGACAAGAATCTTTGGCGAGAGGGTATGAAGTAGTCGCCGGAATGCATAACGCTTTGAAAGTCACGGCCCCTTTAGAAGAAAAAACCGTTCAATATGGTGGCCGCCCGTTTTTAGTAGTTGGAGATGAACGCTATGCTGAAGAACTCAGAAAGGCGATCACGAGCGAAGAGGTCAGAAACATCAGGCACGGTCTCGGCTCTGTAAATCAGCTCATTGATTCCAACAGTCAACTTGACAATCTCTTTTTGTGCAGAAAGCTTAAAGAATTATATGTATGACACCTTTTCTTCGATCAGGCGCCATCTGACACCGCATGCCGCTCGACCGCCCGGCTGTATGGCCCTCAGGCTCATCTGTTACGCATCCTGTTTGGATAACACCATGAATTCACTTTTACGAGTAATGCTGCCTGCCGCTCTCGCGCTCGTGTGTATGACATCTGCGGCGATCGCGCAGGATTTAACCCGTGCCGAGCAGAATATAGAGACTCTTCGCGCACAACTGCGCGAGGTGATCGCCAGAGAAGCTGAACTTCAAACCCGCATCCAGCAACTGGACGATGACCTCAAGCCGGAGAATATTCAGCGCAGCATGGCGGGGATCGGCACCACGCGGCCGGATGAACTTCGTGAGCAACGCCGGCTCCAGCTTGAAAAGGAGAAGTCGAGTGTGCGCGCACAGCTCGATCAACTCGCTACCAGTCGCACCAGGTTAGAAACCGCCATCACGACTGCTGAAGCTGCGATTGACCGCCTTCGCACAAATGCTGCCAGCACACAGCCGCAAACCAATACCGGTGGACAACCGCAGGCGATTAGAAACGTCCCGGAGATAGCACCGGCGATAAAAAGGAGCCGTCGCCCGGCCCGGCGCCATCAAGCTGCGCGCCGCAAGCGCGCGCGCGGCCTGCCGCGACGCAGGCCCCAGCCCTGAGAATCAACTTTCAGGGGCAGGGCGAGAGCATCTTAACCATATAGAACTTTTAATAGATAGCTCTCATCCCAGCCTGCTTTTAATCGCTTCGATTTTATCCCTACTTTCGCTGTCTTCTCTTGCTTGAGCAGATTCAACGCGATATGTCGTAATGTCGCCACGTTCTCTGGGGCGTGGTCTTTTCTGATTCGACTCTCATCTTCTCGAAATCCTATATCCAAGACCCAGTGCAGAGAGTTCTCTATTGACCAGTGACCGCGTATTGCCTTGCCCAGTTGCAAGGCATCTGCCGAGAGACTGCTGATGTAGTATCTGCGCTCCCGGCTTGTCTCTTCGCCCAAGATGGTTCTTTCGCTCTCAACCATCGCTATCGTTTGCAGCCCTTTCCAGTCTGCCTTTTGGCTCAACCACTCGATGTCTGAGGTGACATAGTAGCGACGGACTTCGAGGCGACCGTGCTCACCGTCTGTCGTCTCATGACTTCGATAGACTGTTTGCTTGAACTTATCCTCAAGCGCCCAATCAAAGTATCGCACCACATCCTCATAGAGAGTCCCTTGATTAGCTTTGAGAGCCAACACATAGTCAGCCTCTTTGTCTACGATCTTTGCAGCAATCTCTCGCTGGCAGCCCATCGCATCAATGCTCTCGATGCAGCCGGCGACCTCAAGCATCGAGAGCAACTCAGGAATAGCTGTGATTTCATTGGATTTTGTATCAACTTTCACCTGTCCCAATACCATCCTGTTCTCGCTCGCCCAGGCACTGACCATATTGATGGCAGCTTTTCCTATGGCTCGGTCATAAGAGCGGCGAGACTGCTTACCGTCAATGGCGATAATCTGACCTTGTGTGAGTTCGTAGACTGAGCGAATCCACTCAAGAAAGCAGTGCTGGAATTGGCGAGGATCAATGCGGCAGAAGACACGGCGAAAAGTATCGTCAGAAGGAATGCCGTTTGGCAGTTTAAGAAAACTCTTGAACCAGTCCTGCTTGGCTTGACCAAAGAGTTCAAACTCTTCCCAGCCCTCAGCACCGCAGATAGTGGCACAAATAGCGATGGCTAAAATATCAATGAGCTTATGACGTTTGGTGCGATCAATTCTTGGATCACTAATACTGCTAAAATGCTCGACAAGTGTTTTGGGCGTTTGATTGTCCATTGGAGACCTCCACTAGAACTAGAGAAGGTCTCTATCCTATAAGATTTAAGATGCTCTCGCCCTGCTTTCAGGGGAAGTCAATCTGGACACTGAATTCGATTCGTGGTAATAATATCTGGCTCAGACGCAACTGTTCGGCACACCTTATAAGTGTTTGGCGAAGCGGTACGTGAGTTATATCGACTTATATAATCAC
>JANOGZ010000594.1:0-1477 GCA_031406255.1 Pyrinomonadaceae bacterium
TGAGGATCAGCATCCCGAATGGTTGATTGAGACCCGAAAGAAACACGGTGCGCGTTTCGGGAATGCCGTCCGTGTCAGCGTCTCTTAGTAGTGTGATGCGCCTCGCGCTTTCATACGACCGTTGCGACTTTGTGTATCCGACAAGCCAGTACGTGATCCGTTTGATGCCCGAAAGTTCGGTGTTTGCTTCCGCCACGAAGATGTCGCCGTTCGGGGCGACGTAAATATTTCTCGGGCTGATTAAATCTCCGGCAAACTTTGTCACCTTAAAACCTTCAGGTGCGATGGGCGTTTTGCCTTCCGGCCAGCCGATGACGTTACTGAAGTGACGCACCGATTTAGTGGCGTAAGGCTCCGGCAGGCTGACTGTTTCCGTTTGGGTTGTGACCGTGTCCGACTTGGTACCGCCATCTCGCCTGGCAGACTCACCGCAGTTGACGGACACGAAGGCCAGAGCCGAAACCGTCAAACAAAGGCAAAATGTAAGTGCTTCATTTTGAATCTTCATGCGTGGGTTCCTTGAGAGTGTTCCAAAACGGGGGCTCAGGCTGCTAACTCTTGCGGCCCCCGTGTCACTTGTTACTCTTATCCATGGCTTCACGAAAGGGGCGGCTAACGCCGGAATTGAGCGGCGCTCACAGAACACCGAATTTAAAAAGCTTGCTGGATGCGCGTCCGCTCGAATAACTTGTCAGATGCGGCGTGAGGTTACAGATCATTTTCTGCCAGGCCAGCCAGCTTCATCAGGTGCCGAAGCAATCCCGTTTTAAGCGCCGGGTTGACGCGAATGGGAACAGATAGCCGAACATCGCTACCGGATTTACGGTAGATGTGATGGCTCCCCTGGATGCGCGACAATGACCGGCCATGGCGCTCAAGGACTTTGGCGAACTCCTTGCCGGAGACCGACTTCATACCGCGATCTCCAGCACGCGGTCATTCTCAGCGATCTGTGCGGGAGATACATCAACGGACAGGCAGCCTTCGACGGCCTCATAGAGGTTCCGCAGCAACTCTTCAAAAGTCTCACCCTGAGTGGCGCAACCTGGTATGGCAGGGACTTCCGCCCAAAAGCCGCCTTCCTCAGCTTCATGAACAATGACCTTTATCTTCATACCACAATTATACGTTCAGTCGTGGTAAGGAGGCGAGCATCTAACGCCGGGGTCAGCCGTGCTAACATGTCATTGGAGCGGACGCGCATCAAGCCTGCCTCTTATGCAAGGCTAGTCATTGGCGGCGGTCTGTGCGCGGCGGCTCAATTCCGGCGTTATGCGCTGGCAGTTAATGAATCGAAGTGGCTTTACTGGCATGAGACCTCCGAGAATTGAGACAGCTCGACAGCGGCTTCGGCCATTCACGTTGGACGACGTGGACGACCTCCACCGGCTCTGGACTGAGCCCGGCGTGCGCCAGTACCTCTGGGACGATGAGGTAATCCCCCGGGAGCGAGCCGAGTCAATGATTGAGACTAGCC
>JANOGZ010000617.1:0-1154 GCA_031406255.1 Pyrinomonadaceae bacterium
CAAATAAAGAGCCCTGGGCAGATGGTCTGCGAAACGTACCGGGACGTGGCTCTTCGCCAACCCTCTGCTTATTGAATCCCAGTCGATCGCAATGCAGTTTGAACATCTTCTCAACCACCCTCCACTGCTCACTGGCGCCCCGCATCCTCTCTCCAAACTCGCTCGAGTTGAGACGGCCTCCGCGCGCCTCACGTAATCGATTGAGGATGCGATCCGCTTTGGTCGGCATCTTCTCGCGCAACTTCTGCTCGAAATAGGGAGCGACATTCCCGGGCAATCTCAGCATCGTCATAAATGCCGTCTCAGCCCCGGCATCCCGCGCGCGTTTTAACAGGTCAGGGATGTGAGAATCGTTGAGGCTCTGGATGATCGGTGCGATGCCGATGCCAACCGGAATGCCGGCTTCGGCGAGCTCCTCCATAGCTTTGAACCGGGCATCGGGAGACGGGGCAAACGGTTCCAGAGCACGCGCGGTTTCAGTGTCTCTAAAGGGAATAGTGAAGAAAACGGAGGCGAAAGCGTGCCGGGTCAACTCAACCAAAACATCAATATCGCGTCTGACCAATGCCGACTTGGTCACAATACTGACAGGATTACGAAATTCGAGGCAGACCTCCAGACATTTTCGAGTCAACTTGTAGTGCGCTTCAAGCGGGACGTACGGATCGGAGGTGAAGGAGAAGACTATCTCTTCTCCCTTCCAGGACGGCCTCATTAGTTCCTGTCTCAGAAGTTCGGGGGCATGTATCTTAACAACTATCTTCCGCTCAAAGTCCGTCCCGGCGCCGAATCCTAAATACTCATGAGTGGGCCTGGAGAAGCAATAAGTACAAGAATGTGAGCACCCACGGTAAACGTTCAAACTCACGTCGAACCCGACGTCAGGACTGGAGTTTCTGGTCAGAATTGTGCGGGTGGCGTCTTCCTCAAATACCTCTGGTCTGGCCTCTGGGGGTTCACCGATCCACTCTATGCTTGTGGAGCTCCAGGGATTTGGGGGATTTTCTATATATCGCATTACTTTGTGACGATATACCGGGGAATTTCACTTACCGTTGAGCTTTCAACCGCGCCACCGGCCGACGATGTATTCGCTTCGCTCCTCCTGCTCGCCGGCGTGCCACATCACGAAGAAGAGGCGGTACTGATCGGGG
>JANOGZ010000619.1:0-5816 GCA_031406255.1 Pyrinomonadaceae bacterium
CGTCGAGAAGGCGACGCTGTCTCCTGTGATCAACTCGGTCGTGCTCGCCGAGCCGGGAGGCCAGAAACGGCTGTGGCGAGTTGGCTTGCGGGCTGACGGGCAATTGGACAGTTTCTCGCTGCGCGACCCGTCGCCGACGGACAGAGCGCGCGTGCCGATTGAAAGAACGCGGGAGGTGGCGGCGGCGGCGCTGACGCGGCTCGTCGGGAGCGAAGCCTCGCAAATTTCGCTGAGCTCGGAACTCGATCAGGGGGCTGAAGGAATTAGGTATGTCTGGGAGCGGACGTTTCCCGGTGAAGATGACTTTAAGCTCCAGGCGATCGGTGTCGTCCACGGGGAGGTCGTACGCGAACTAAAACTGTTAACGTATTTCTCTCCGCGTTTTGTGGATGAATACAGCAGTCGTCGGACTTCGAAGCTGGTGCTTGACCTCCTCGGCCTGCTGCTGCTGGTGCTGATAATCATGATGGCCGCTGGATTCTATCTCTTCGGATGGGCGCGCGGAGAGATCAATCACAAGCTGGCGCTGATCCTCCTCATTACGATTTTCCTCGCGGGCGTTCTCCGGGCTATCTGTACCGGCACTCTCGACAGCCAGCTCGCGGGCAATTATGAAACGGGCGCGACGCATCTCACCCTTCTGGGAGTGGCACTCGGGCTCACCCTTCCCGCCTTCTTCTATGCCATCATGCTCGTGCTGTTCTGGAGCACAGGGCACGCCCTGGCGCGCCGCTCCAATCTCCGCAGTTCGGCATCCTTCGCGGCCCTGCTCAAAGGCAAGGTGTTATCCCGACCTGTCGCCGGACGCATTACCATTGGCATCCTGCTTGGCGGAGTTCTGGGAGCGATCCCTCTGCTCGTCGCGGCCAGTGGCCTTTTTCCGAATCTTCAACTGGCCCGCCCTGATCCATCATGGTTTGTTTCGAGAGTGCCTGTGCTGGCATGTTTGCTTCAAACTCCGTACCTTTATGTATGGTCTGTTTATGGATTTCTGGCGCCTCTGCTCGGCGCCTACCTGCGTGCGCCGCGCCTGATCCGCGCGCTCACGCTGCTCCTCGGTGGCGTCATGCTGCTCGATGATGTTTTGTATCAATCGTCTTTAGGCGGGGCCGTTGCCGTCGCCTGTCTGACCATCCTGGTCGCCGATCAGATTTTTCGGCGCTACGATTTTCTGACGCTGCTGGTGGCCGCTCTGGCCGCCGATATCACGAACGCTGCCTGGTCGTTCCTGGTGCAGCCCTCGGGTGCGCTGCATGGCGCGGGCTGGCGCGCTCTGGCAGCGCTCGGCGCGCTGCTGTTGTTTGCGCTGGCCGTCAGCCGGAAAGGTCGCGCCGAAGGAATCGAGAGTGAAATTGAAGACGAAACAGGGCCGGCCAACTCCGCTCTGCAGCGGGCCGAGCGCGAGCGGTTGATGGCGGAGTTTGGTGTCGCCCGCCGCGCGCAACAGCATATGCTGCCCGTCGTTCCGCCACAAATTCCCGGTTATCAGATCGCCGCGACGTGCCGTCCGGCGCGTGAAGTCGGCGGTGACCTCTATGACTTTCTCGTCCTCCCCGACGAACGCATCGGCATCGTCGTCGCCGATGTCTCCGGCAAGGGCGTCCCGGCCGCGCTCTACATGACGCTCACGAAAGGGCTGCTCGCTTCGGTTGCGGAAAACGAAAGCGATCCCGCCGCTATCCTGCGCGAAGTCAACCGTCACCTCTACGAGGTTTGCCGTCGTAAGGTCTTCGTCACAATGCTCTTCGGTGTGCTCGACCCGGCGACACAGACCTTCACCTACGCGAGAGCCGGTCATAATCCCGGCATCTGGCGACGCACGTCGCTCCAACAGTCGAACCAGCTGCGCGCGGCGGGACTCGGGCTCGGTTTGAGTAGCAGTAAGATATTCGATCGAAGTTTACAATCGGAAGCGATCAGGATCGAGCGCGGTGACGCGCTGTTGCTCTATTCCGATGGCATAACCGAAGCGATGAACGCGCAGGGTGAAGAATACGGAGATCAGCAACTACTCGATGCGATCGCGCGCACGGATGGATTGAGCGCCGCCCAGACACAAGAAGCGATACTCGCCGACGTGGGCGCGTTCCTTGATCAGACACCTCCGCAGGACGATATGACCCTCGTCGTGATTCGCATTGCGGAAGGTTAGAGCCGATTGCGGAATGCGGATTGCGGATTTAAAATTTGTTTTTCAATCCGCAATCCGAAATCCACAATCCGCAATCTTGTGTACTGACAACCTCTGTTAGCTTAACGTAAAAAACGCAATAGCTGTGCTAAAGTTGTTGACACCTTCAGAGGGGAAACGCGCCATGCCAAATCCATTTACGCTTCAGAAAACGATGCAGGATGACATTTCGGTGATCAGCGTCGAAGGATATCTGGACGCCCACACCGCTCCTGAGTTCGAGAAGGCCATTCAGTCCGAGATCGACGCGGGTCACGTCCAAATTATCGTTGACTGTAGCAAGCTGACCTACATTTCGTCTGCCGGGCTCGGTGTTTTCATGGGCTTTATTGAAGAGCTCAGGGAGCAGGGCGGCGACATCAAGATTTGTTCCCTGAGTCCCAAGGTGAAGCAGGTCTTTGAAATTCTGGGCTTTCAGGCGCTCTACGATCTATGCGACGATCTGCCCGGCGCCGTACAGCGCTTTGCCGAAGCGCCCGTGAGGGAGGACTGAGCCGTGCCCGCTATCGAGAAGAAGTTTACCCTTCACGTCCCTTCATCCACCGAAAATCTGGCTCTCATACGCGAGTTCGTCAGCAGCATCGGCACGCAGTCGGGTCTTGACAGCTCTGAAGTTGCCCAGCTCGAGCTGGCCGTTGATGAGGCTTGCGCCAACGTCATCGAGCACGCCTACGGTCACGACACGACCAAGGAAGTCATCGTGCGCGCCACCTTTGATGGTGAGACGTTGCGGATTGACGTCGAAGATACGGGTCGTGGCTTTGATCCGGACTCGGTTCAACCCGAAGAACTCGAACGGCTCATCCACGAGCGCAAATCGGGGGGTCTCGGCATGCGCCTGATGAAAACCATTATGGATGAGGTTCACTACGATATTGAGCCGGGAAAAAAGAACGAGCTTCACATGCTCAAACGTATCAGAAAGCAAAAAGATGGATGACGGTACGGTTTGACCCAATTCGTCTGGAAGCACTGCTTGAGTCGGCGCAACTGCTCCATTCTTCCCTTGACCTCGCAGACCTGCTCCGGCACCTGCTGCGCTCCGTGATGGGACGTTTGCTCGTCGGGCGCGGTCTCATCGCCGTCGAGGAAGACGGGTCAATGCGCCTCGCGCTGGTGCGCGGCAGTAAGGGTTTAAACGCCGGGGACATCTTCGACGAGGCGGCGGCGCGCGACGCTGGCATTCATCTGGTTCTTCCGATCGGCAAAGATGAACACCCCGTCGGGCTGCTCGGGCTGGGTCGTCCGCCGAGCGGAGAGATCGACACCGAAGAAGAGGAATTTCTCAAGGCGCTGCTCGGCATCGCCGCCGGCGGGATCGCCAATGCTCGCGCGCATGCGGAAGCCTATCGGCTCAACCAGGACCTCGACCAGAAGGTGCAGGAGCTCCGCGCGCTGCTCGATCTGGTGCGGGGGCTGACCTCCACGCTCGAGCCGGAGGCTGTTGCCAGCTTGCTGATGTTCACGCTGGCCGGACGGTGGGCGGTGCGCAGATATGCGGTCGCGGCCTGGCGGGAAGGCCACCCGCTGGTTCTCCGGCAGAAGGGCATGGCGTTTCATGACCTTAAAACCTTCCAGGAAGCCCTCGCCGATTTGCCGGAAGCCGTCCACGTCGAAGACCTTCCGGAGTGTGATTTTAAGCAAACCGTTGAGGCCCAGCAGGGAAGGCTCATCTTCCCTCTTCGCTCATCTGATTCTGTGAGCGGTGTCGTGATCCTCGGGCCGCGTTTTGGTCAACCCGGCTACACCAGTGCCGACCTTGAATTCGGCGCGGGATTGGTCGCCCAGGCTTCGGTCGCTTTTGAAAATTCATGGTACGTCCGGGAAACGCTCGAAAGGAAAAAGATCGAGCAGGAGCTGGCGCTGGCGGCGAGTATTCAGCAACAACTCTTTCCGGAGGCGATGCCGCGCATTGCCGGCTACGACATGGCAGCACACAATCGTCCTGCCCGTCAGTGTGGCGGGGACTATTACGATGCTTTGCCAGTCGTCGGTACCGGCGACCACCCTCATCATCTCTTTTGCGTGGCTGATGTCTCAGGCAAGGGTCTTCCCGCGTCGCTCCTGATGAGCAACGTACAGGCCACGCTGCGCGCTCTCCTGGGACGTGTCCCCTCGCTCGCCGACCTCGCTGCCCGGACCAACGACCTGCTGCATGCAACCACTCCGGGGAACAAATATGTCACCGCCATTATGGTTCAGTTCGATCCTCTCATGGGGACGGTGCGCTACGTTAATGCGGGACACAATGGCGGCGTTCTGTTACGCGGGAATGGAGATGCGGAATGGCTCAAGCCGACGGCGCAGCTACTGTGCTCGGCGCGGCTTGCGGTTCCGGGGACTGCATCTGCCCGCCTCGGACGGCGACGTGGCGCTCGACGGCTTCCTCTCCTTCGGCGGCTCGAAGTTCCGCCTCTCGTTCGCGTTGGCTCTGCGCCTCGCCCTGCGTCGGCGGCGGACCGCGCTCTTCTTCGACCACGCCGGTCCGGCGCGAGCCCTCGTGCCGTCGGCCGGACGGCAGACTCTCCGCTACGCCGTCCAGCTCCACGGTATCGAGGTCTGGCGTCCGTTGTCGAACCGGCATTCACGCGCCCTCGCCGGCGCCGCGGTCCTGGTCGCGAACTCGGAGTTCACCGCCACGAAGGCGCGGCCGTTCTTGCCCCCGAACGCCGCGATCCGAGTCGTTCCGCCCGGGATCGAGCCGCGGCGACAGGGGGGAGCGCCCGACGCCGATCTGCTCGCTCGCGCTGAACATGGGTTCGCGCTGATTGCGGCTCGGATCTCGGACCGGGAGCGCTACAAGGGGCACGACGAGCTCCTGTCGGCGCTCGCGCTGCTCGCCCCGACGGTGCCCACCGTCCGGCTCGTGGTCGCCGGCGAAGGCGCGGACCGAGCGCGCCTCGAGGGCGCGGCGGCGGAGCTCGGGCTCTCCGATCGGGTGCTGTTCACCGGCGCGATCTCCGACGCGACCCTCGAAGAGCTCTATCGTCGCGCCGCGCTCTTCGTCATGCCGTCAAAGCTCGAGGGATTCGGCCTCGTTTTCGTAGAGGCGATGGCGGCCGCCAAGCCATGCATCGCGCTCGCGGGGACGGCGCCGGCCGAGATCGTGGTCGACGGCGAGACCGGCCTCCTGGTGTCGCCCGACGATCCGCGCGCGCTCGCCGGCGCGATCGGCGAGCTGCTCTCCTCGCCAGAGCGCGCCCGGGCGATGGGTATCGCAGGCCGCCGACGGTACGA
This sequence comes from Pyrinomonadaceae bacterium, assembly GCA_031406255.1. GTDB lineage: Bacteria > Acidobacteriota > Blastocatellia > Pyrinomonadales > Pyrinomonadaceae > JANOGZ01. The sequence goes on from JANOGZ010000619.1 coordinate 5,429, forward strand.
AGCGGAGTTCACCGCGGAGGCCTTCGATGCACGATTCGAAATGGTGCTCGAAGAGCTGATCGGCGCGCAACACTCCTCCCGCTCGGACGTTTCGCCAGCGGCGCGGAGGGCCTGACGATGTGCGGGATCTGCGGCCAGTTCCGAATGGCGCGCGAGGGCAGCGCCGTCGATCCGGCCGAGCTCGACCGCATGAATCTCGCGCTCGCTCATCGCGGCCCGGACGGCGAAGGGAGGTGGACGAGTCCCGACGGGCGCGTCGGCCTCGGCCACCGCCGCCTCGCCATTCTCGACCTCTCGGCGGCGGGCGCGCAGCCGATGACCTCGTTCGACGGGCGGTTCGTGCTCGTCTTCAACGGCGAGATCTACAACTTCCACCTCCTGCGCGACG